>CAMWVK010000197.1 GCA_947177675.1 uncultured Mucispirillum sp. | reverse complement strand
ATTATTATTTTTATTGTGCTTATACAAAAAATGTATTATTATTATTTCTTTAGCGGGCGTTCAGCAAAAAAGTGTTATAATATTAAATTTTGTTTTACTGTTTTCAGCATGTAATAAAGACAGCAGTAAAATAAATTTAGATGATACGACCCATAATACTGATAATAAATCAGCATTAAGTCAAAATGAAGTAAATAACAAACCTGAAAAGATGGCAGCACCAGAAAAAAATCCGCGTAAAGCTTTGGAGCAGCTTGGATTCTGGAATAAGCAGTATTACAAACTGGAATATAATCCTTTATATGGCTACTGTTATCAGCATTTGTTTCCATTTATGGATACATCTCAGGAAAAAAATGTTATTTCTTTTCATGTAAAAACACAGCCATTTGACCCTATGGTTATTTTTATTGTGAATAAAGCAGCATATAAAAATGGTGAGTTTGAACTTTTCGGCACTATTGATGATAAAAAATATATTGTTTATGTAAAAGTGCAGGATGGCAAAACTATTAATGTGCGTCTTGGTGAGTTTGAAATTAATGAATCTTATGATTTAGAAAGTGGTATAGCTTATTCATCTTTTATCAATACTTATAATCATCAGGAAAACCCTGTGTTTGATTTATCAGTATATGATACATGTGAAGAACAGGATATGGCAATTATATCAGATATTTCAGATAAATTAACTGATGATAAAGTGCAGGAACAGCATGGGATAAATGTAAAAACAGAAAAAGGCTTGGACTGCTGGGGTAAATGGGCAAATGTGAATGACAAACAGCATGTATATTATGAGCTTGATAAAGAAAATCTTTTATTTAGAGATTACAGTGAACAGATTTTTGCAGGCGGTGATGTCCGAACAAATGTTATAGATGATATGAAATATAAAAATGGTATATTCTATTTTAATTTTGAAGATAATGAATTGATAGGTCACATGTGCCTGCCAATAGATAATAATACATCTATGTGGGTATTGGATGATGTAAATTTAGGTATTTTTGAGAAATATAAATGGTAGTTATTTTGTAACTTATTGATATATAAGATTTATATTTTTTTAAAAAAAGACAAAAAAACTGCTTGACAAAATATAGAAAATCGTGTTTTATATAAGTCTCTTAAAAAGAGAGTAAATGCCCGCCCGAGTGGCGGAATTGGTAGACGCAAGGGACTTAAAATCCCTCGGGTATTTCACCTGTGCCGGTTCAATTCCGGCCTCGGGCATATAATTAAGCTTTCCTTATGGAAAGCTTTTTTTATATCTTTATTTATTATGCTGCAGTTTTACAGAGCAGAATTCTCCGCACATGGCACATTCTGCTTTATCTTTATGAGTTTCTCTTCTTTTATCTATTATATCTTTATCAATAGCGTATTCTTTCATACCCTGCCAGTCAAGTTTTTGACGCATTATAGACATATTATTCTGCATATCAACAGCATACTTTCTTTTAAGAGCAGTATCACCTGCCATTGCTGCAATTCTTGAAGCAATGACACCATTATACACATCTTCTTTATTTGGCAGTGTTAAATGTTCAGCAGGCGTTAAATAGCACAGGAAATCTGCTCCTGCCATACAAGCTGCTGCTGCCCCTATTGCTCCAGATATATGGTCATAACCCGGGCTGTTATCAATAACAAGCGGTCCTAAAATATAAAGTGGAGCATTATGGGTCAATTTTTTTATAGTTTTTATCTGGCTTTCTACTTCATTTAAGCTGACATGTCCTGGACCTTCTATCATTACCTGAACACCATTTTCAAAGGCATATTTTGCCTGCATACCCAAATGGGATACTTCATTAATTTGTGGATAATCACCAGCATCAGCACATGCACCGGGACGCAGACTGTCTCCTAATGAAAGAGTAATATTATATTTTGCAGCAATTTTTACAATTCTATCAAACTCAGTAAAAAGTGGATTTTCTTTATTATTTTTTAAAATCCATCTGCTAATCATTGAGCCGCCGCGGGAAACAACACCTAAAAGTCTGTTTTTTTCTGCATAAGAAGCAGCTTCACAAGTTATGCCTGTATGTATAGTCATAAAATCTACACCCATTTCTGCCTGCTTTTCTATTTCATCAAAGACTTCTTCAAAATCAAGCTGCTCTATTGTTCTGCCTTTATCTGCATTATTTTTTGCTGCTGCATAAAGTGGCACAGTGCCTATTGGAAGACTTGATGTATTTATCATATCTTTTCTGATTACATTTAAATCGCCGCCTATTGATAAATCCATATAAGTATCTGCCCCTGCTTTTTCTAATATCTGCAGTTTTTCCATTTCTTCCTTATGTGAGCAGATAAGTGGAGAAGTGCCTATATTTGCATTTACTTTGATTTTAGCAGGCTGACCAATCAAAACAGGTCTTACATTTTTATGGTTAATATTTCCAAGCAGCACCATAGTGCCGTTATTTATGCCGTCCTTTATTATATTTTTAGAAATACACTCATTTTTTTCAAAGAAATCTATATTACTATTTAAGATTGAATTTAAAAAATTATTTTTTGATAACATATAAGACTCCAACTGTTACAGAAATTTAAAAAATTGGCGAAAAAATTTCGCCATATATTTTAATTGTCTTTTTCTCTGATTTCTACACGCCTGATTTTACCGCTTATAGTTTTAGGCAGCTTATCAACAATTTCTACTATTCTTGGATATTTATAAGGTGCAGTAGTTTTTTTTACATAGTTTTGAATATCTCTTACCATTTTTAAATGGTTACAGTTTTTATATTCATCAGCAAGCACAACAGTTGCTTTAATTACTTGTCCTCTTAATTCATCAGGTGCACCAGTTACAGCACATTCTACAATAGCTTTGTGTGTCATTAATACACTTTCCACTTCAAAAGGGCTTATTCTATATCCTGAACTTTTTATAATATCATCAGCTCTGCCAACAAACCAGAAATAGCCGTCTTTATCACGCCATGCAATATCGCCAGTGTGGTAAATATTATTATTCCATACAGCATTTGTTCTTTCTTTATCTTTATAATATTCTTTAAAAAGTCCAAGTGGTTTCTTTTTATCTGTTTTTATAATAATCTGACCATGTTCACCAACATCTGCACTTCTGCCGTCATTTGTGATAATATCAACATCATACTGGGGGTTAGGAAGCCCCATAGAGCCGGGTTTTGGCTCAATCCACGGCAGAGTAACAACAGTTAAAGTTGTTTCTGTCTGACCAAATCCTTCTCTTAATTTTATGCCTGTCATTTCATAAAAAGTATCATATACAGCAGGGTTTAATGCTTCTCCTGCAATAGTGCACCATTTAAGAGATGAAAGGTCTGTATTCATAATATCTTCCCTGATTAAAAAGCGGAAAACAGTAGGTGGTGCACAAAAAGATGTAATTTTATATTTTTCAATAGCTTTTAATATTTCTGCTGGTGTAAATTTTTCATGGTCATATACAAAAATATTTGCTCCAGCTATCCACTGTCCATAAAATTTGCCCCATACAGCTTTTCCCCAGCCAGTATCTGATATAGTTAAATGCAGGCTTTCTTCATCAAGGTTATGCCAGTATTTGCCAGTTATAATATGCCCAAGAGGATATAAGAAATCATGAGCTGCCATTTTAGGGTTGGCTGTCGTGCCTGATGTAAAATAGATTAATGATATGTCATCATTATTATTAACATGAGCAGGACGCACAAATTCTGGTGCTTCACTTATTCCTTTGTGGAAATCTTCCCAGCCATCAGGGATTTCTGGTCCAATAGATACAGTATGCTCTAATGAAGGGGAGGCAGGTTTTGCCTTATTTACATGCTCTATAATCTGCTTATCGCCGCAGGCAACAATCATTTTAATATCAGCAGCGTTATTTCTGAAAATAATATCCTTATCAGTTAAAAGGTGTGTGGCAGGTATTGCTATTGCACCAAGTTTATGCAGTCCAAGCATAGAAAACCAAAACTCAAACCTGCGTTTAAGTATCAGCATAACAGTATCACCTTTTTTTATACCAAGTTTGGCAAAAAAAGATGCTGTCATATCTGAGAATTTTTTAAAATCAGCAAATGTAAAATCAAACCGTTTGCCTTTGTCGTTTGTCCACAGCATTGCTTTTTTAGCTGGTTGTTCTAATGCCCATGCATCTACCACATCATAGGCAAAATTAAAATTTTCAGGAACAAGAACTTGATAATTATCAGCAAAATCCTGCTGTGAAACAAAAGATATTTGTTTTAAAAATTTTTTAAGCATTTTTTCCTTCTTTTTTATGTAATAATTTTGTTATATAATAAATAATATAACTT
>CAMWVK010000196.1 GCA_947177675.1 uncultured Mucispirillum sp. | reverse complement strand
TTATATTTTAAATGACAGTTATACAAAATTTGTGTTTTTATCTGAAAAATATGCAGAATATGCAAGCTAGTTAAAGGATAATGTTTCATCTTTAAAAGATATATTAAGCTGGGAAAAAATTAATTGTAATTCAATTAATGCTGCAGAAGCATCTGCTCCATTTTCTGATGAGCCATTGGAATATAACTTTACTTATGATGATTTAGCATTTTTTATATACACATCAGGTACAACAGGTCATCCAAAAGGTGCAATGTTAAGTCATGGTAATATGTTATGTGATGCAAAATATATAGATGATGCATTGAAATGGCAGCCATCTAAAAAATTCCTTTTATTTTTACCAGTATTTCACTCATATACTCTTATGACTTCTGTTTTATATCCTATGTATTTAGGTTGCAGTATTATTATGTTTGCTTCTGTTATGGAGCTTAAAACTAAAAAATTCAGACAGACATTAATATTTAAAAGACCTAAAGTAATGGTTGGTGTGCCGCAGATTTATCAAGCTTTAATTAAAGCTCAAATGCCAAAATGGTTTATTAAGCTTTTTTATCCAATAGAGCTGCATATTTCTGGTGGAGCACCAATTTCAGCAGATACACTTGATGCTTTTGAGAAAAAGTTTGGTGTCCCTATTGTTGAAGGGTATGGTCTTTCTGAAGCTGCACCAGTTGTTGCTGTTAATACTGTAGAATATCACAGGGCAGATAGTGTTGGTAAACCACTGCCAGGAATACAGGTTAAAATAGTAGATGAAGAAGAAAATGAAGTTCCTATTGGTGAAGTTGGTGAATTAATAGTAAAAGGCGGCAATGTTATGAAAGGATATTATCACATGCCAAAAGCAACAGATGATGCAATACGCAATGGCTGGCTTTTTACTGGTGATTTTGCTAAACTTGATGAAGATGGTTTTATATATATAGTTGACAGGAAAAAAGATTTAATTATTTCAAAAGGTATGAATGTATATCCTAGAGAAGTAGAGGATGTTATTAAACAGTTAGATGGGATTGAAGCTGTTGCAGTAATTGGTGCTCCAATAGAGGGCAGAGATGAAATGATACTTGCTTATGTTATGAAAAGTGAAAATTCCAATATTACTGTATCAGGTATAAAAACTCATTTAAAAGAACACTTAGCATCATTTAAAACGCCAAAACATATTTTTATAGTTGATGAACTGCCGTTAACTGCAACTGGTAAAGTTTTAAAACGAGAGTTGAAAGCAAAAGTTTTAAATGGTGAGTTTAAAATAGATTAATAATTGAAGCTTTTGCAAAATTATGAACAAAATAATTATTATAGTTATATTAGCAATACTGCCTTGTGCTGTTTTTGCCCAAAATAAAAATAATATGTTTAATAATACAAATAAAAACTCTTTTATTAATAAAAATTTTTATGGCAGTGTATATGTATCTATGGATTATAAATTTAATACTGTAAACCCTTATGGCGAATCTAAACCAGATACTGTTACTACTCTAGGGCTTAATCTGCGATATGATTACTTTGATTTTTTTGGATATATTGATATTCATGATATATTTTATATATATAATGATAAGCCTTATGTATTTGGAGAAATCAATAACTATCTTTTTGGTGAGATTAATCCTAGAATATCACTTTTAGCTCTGGCAGGTCAGAAATTAAACAGTAGCAATATATTTAAAGATTTTTTAATTGCTTATAATTTTACTTTTGATTCTGAGGATTTGCTGCAGCATTATATGGGGTTTGGTGTTGATTTTAATATTCCAATATTTTCTTATTTAAAAATAAATCTTTATGCTAGATATAATCAAGCATATTATGGCAGGAATGAAAACTCTTTTGATGGTTTTTTACTAAACATTGCTTATGAAGTGCCTATTTATAAATTTTCTCATGGTATAGAGATTGTATATTCCAGCTGGTTTAAGTATATATTTGCTCCAAGCACCAGTGGAAATATTGAAAATGAAACAGATTATTCTATTCAGTGGAAAAATATTTTTAAAATAGGGTATAAGGGTTTTTATCTTGCTTACACATACCAGCATAATACAAACTATTTAGAATTAACTACAAGAAATGCTCAAGATGGGGAACATTCTATTGGTCTTTATTATTCTTATAGATTTTAATAAGGTGATATATGTATAAAATAATATTTTCATTAATACTATGCTTATTTATTGCAGCATCAAGCTATGCACAGATTTTTATTACCAATATACCAGACTGTTCAAAAGTAACTTTTTATGAAGATAATATTATTATAGGAAAATGTAAACTTAATGTATATATGGCTTACACTAATGAGCAGAAAATATGTGGTATGCTTAATTTTACAGATGATACATTTGTAAAAGATGGTATGCTTTTTGTAGACAATGATAATAAAGTTAAATCCCATTATTTTCATACAGAAGGTATGAAAATGGATATACGAATTATGGGTGTAGTAAAAAAAGTAGATAAAACATACACTGTATATGATAACGATGCTAAATATTCTCCACCTGGAATAAAATCAGTTACCATATATGGCAGTGGAGTATTTGAAACAAGTGAAAAAAAATATCAGGATGGATTAAATAAATGTTTAACAGGTATAAAATAGATTATGGAAATAAGTAAAACACAATCATATATTACAGCAGAAAATGCACCAAAAGGAATAGAAATAAAAACATCTACCCGTTATGGTGGCTTTTCAAGTACACCATTTGACAGTTTGAATATGGGATACTTTACAGGTGATGATATCACTACTGTAATAAAAAATTATTATTATTATCAAAATATTACAAAGACATATAATATTGTTACTTTAAGTCAGATTCATAAAGATACTGTTTTAGAAGTGGATAAAGAAAATGCTGCAGATACTATGTTTTCAAAAGCTGACGGATTATTTACTTATGAAAATTATCTTCCATTAGGTGTGATTACAGCAGACTGTCTGCCAGTAATGATTGCTGGAAATAAATGTATTTCGGCACTTCACTGTGGCTGGAGAAGCTTAAATGCAGGTATTATTGATAATGCATTTAAACTTTTTAAAAAATATGATGATATACCATTTTATGCATATATTGGTGCAGGAATATGTGAAAAATGCTATGAAGTGCGTGATGACTTGGTTCAGCAGTTAAATCCTGCATATAGTCCAGACCAAACATTAGTAGAAAAAGGGCAGGGGCAGTATTTACTAAATATGAAAAAACTTGCATCTAATGCTTTAATTTATAATGGGTTAAATATTGATAATATAGAAATAAGTAAATATTCTTCATGCTGCAGTAAAGGTTTTTATTCATATAGATTAGAAAATGGCAAAACTGGTCGCATGATTACAACTATACAACGAGCAGTCTGATAATGAGTGTTATTGAAAACTATAATGAAATATTAAAAGAAGTAAAAGAAGTATCAAAAAAAGTAAATCGTCATGTAGATTTGCTTGCAGTATCTAAAATGCAGTGTGTAGAAAAAATGGATGAGCTTGCACTAAATGGTGTTAAAATATTTGGTGAAAGCAAAGTTCAGGAAGCTGTTCCTAAAATAGAATATTTATCCAGTAAATACAATAATTTAGAGTTTCATTTTATAGGAAAAGTGCAGACTAATAAGCTGAAAAAAATAGTGGAATATTTTTCTTTAATACATTCTGTAGACAGATTTGATGTTTTGCCATTAGTAGATAAATTTGCTTGTGAACTTAATAAAAAACAAAACATCTTAATACAAATAAATATAGCTTATGAAAAGCAAAAAAATGGTATAGACCCAGTATTACTTGATGAAATGATAAAAAGTGCATTAGATTATAAAAATATTATCTTAAAAGGTTTAATGTTTATGCCACCTTATGAAGAAGATGTTAGTAAAAATATACATTACTTTAATCAGGCTGAAGCATTGTTTCATAATTATAAAAATGATACATTTAATATATTATCTATGGGTATGAGCCATGATTTTAAAGAAGCAGTTATGCATGGAGCTACACTTGTAAGAGTAGGTACAAGCATTTTTGGAGAAAGAGTTTAAAAATAACTTAAATATATTGAATTTTTTTATTTTTTAGTTCATTATAAGTTGCGATTAATTATGTGGAGAGATAAATGTTTTTTGTTATTTTTTTAGCAAAGTGTTATATAGTTATACTTTTATTTAGATTTGTTACAACAAAGCAGGAGCTTGTATTTAATCCTTTAGGAAAAATTATTGCAAAAGCATCTAATCCAGTGCTTCCAAAAAATAATGAGAAATTTATACCGTTATTAATAACTGCTGTTGTAATTATAACATCTTTATTA
>CAMWVK010000195.1 GCA_947177675.1 uncultured Mucispirillum sp. | reverse complement strand
TAATAAGCCTAATCTTATTTTAATTAAATGGAGAAATACAATGTCACTTTTTGATGAAGCTAAAAAATATATTCCCGGCGGAGTAAACAGCCCTGTTAGAGCATTCGGCTCTGTTGGCGGCGAGCCTTATTTTGTTGCAAAAGGTAAAGGCAGCCATATTTGGGATAATGATAATAATGAATATATTGATTATGTATGTTCATGGGGTCCTATGATTTTAGGACACTGTGATAAAGATGTTAATGATGCAGTTATTAAAGCGGTAGAGAATGGTACAAGTTTTGGTGCTCCAACCAAAAAAGAAACAGAGTTGGCAGAAAAAATTGTAGAATTAATGCCATCAGTAGAAAAAGTTCGTATGGTATCATCAGGCACAGAAGCAGTTATGAGTGCATTAAGACTTGCAAGAGGTTTCACAAAAAGAGATAAGATTATAAAATTTGAAGGCTGCTACCATGGTCACTCTGATTTTATGCTTGTTAAAGCTGGCAGTGGTCTTTTAACTTTTGGTGAAACATCATCTCCGGGAGTGCCACAGGATGCAGCAAAAAATACTATTATTGCTCAATATAATGATTTAGAAAATGTGGCAGAAATATTTAAACAGAATAAAAATGAAATCGCATGCTTAATAGTTGAACCTGTTGCAGCAAATATGGGTGTTGTTCTTCCTAAACATGGATTTTTGGAAGGACTTAGAAAATTATGTGATGAAAATGGTGCATTATTAATATTTGATGAAGTTATTACAGGTTTTAGACTTTCTGCAGGTGGTGCACAGAAATATTTTGGAGTAAACCCAGATATTACAACAATGGGTAAAATTATTGGAGGCGGTATGCCTGTTGGTGCTTATGGCGGCAGAAGTGATATTATGGATATGGTATCTCCAGCAGGACCAGTATATCAGGCAGGCACACTTTCTGGCAACCCACTTGCAATGACAGCAGGTCTTAAAACATTAGAAAAAATATCTGAACCAGATTTTTATAAAAAATTAAAAGATAAATCTGATAAATTATGGGCTGGATTTAGAGAAAATTCTAAAAAATTAGGCTTACACTATGCTTTTAATACAATAGAATCTCTTTCATGTACTTTTTTTACTGAAAGCAAAGTTGAAAGCTATGCTGAGGCAGTAAAAAGCAACACTAAAAAATATGCAAAATATTTCCATAATATGCTTAATCGTGGTATAGCACTAGCCCCAGCACAGTTTGAAGCAATGTTTGTTTCAAGTGTTCACAGTGATGAAGATATTGAAAAAACAATAAAAGCACACTATGAATCATTAAAAGAGTTATAATATGGCATATATTCCTAAAAATAACAATGATGAAGAAAAAGAGAAGTCTGTATATAAGCAGCTTTTTAATGCTTCTACTGTTGGAATGGCTTTAGTTTCTGGTATGCTTGTAGGGGGTGCAATAGGCTATTTTTTAGATAAATGGCTTGGCACTTCCCCATGGCTCTTATTTATATTTTTGATTTTTGGTGTAATAGCAGGCATAAAAAATGCGATACATTATATGAAAAAAGCGGGCATTATTTTAGAAGATATAAGAGAAGATAAAGAAAAAAAGCAATAAATCAGTATTTTATATACATTTGTAAACTAATAAAGAAAAACACAAAATTAGTGTAGAAAACACTTGCTAAAAAAAAATATATAATATAGTATAATAAGGGTGTGATGATAAAAAGTTATAAACCTGTGCTTATAATATTTATTATAATGTTAATATCTGGTTATACAGCATTTTATTTTCTTTGTGATATTACTTATGCAAATGCTTTTTTTGCAGGTTTTATTATCATACTGATTGATTTACTTTTACTTGCCCGCTATCTAAAAAGAGCAGTGAAACAGGCATCTGTTGCAGGTTTTCTGCTGCAAAGCTTTACAAGGTGGGTTTTTATTAGCATTTGTATATATATTTCGCTTGCGGTGCTTAATCTATACAAATGGTCATTTGCTTTGGGTATAATACTTCCTTTTGTGGGAGTTTTTATTACTGGAATATATCAAATCTTTCGGGGGAAAGAAGATGGAACATCCTCTTAATTTGACATCATTTTTACCAGCAGGTATTCAGCATCATTATCTTCATGTGATTATGCTTTGTGTTGCTGTATGTATTATTTTCTTATTAGGTTTATATGTTCGCACATTACGCAGCGAGATACCGTCTAAATCACAGAACTTTTTTGAAGTTTTAGTTGGTGGTATCAGTAATTTAGCTGTAGATGTTATGGGCAAAGAAGGTAAACCTTATCTGCCAATAGTTTTTGGTATTGGTCTTTATGTTGGAGTATCAAACCTTATGGGTCTTATTCCTGGACTTATTCCACCTACAAGTAATATGAATACAACTGCTGCTCCTGCAATTTTTGTATTTTTACTGTATAACTTTATAGGTATAAAAAAACATGGTGCATCTTACATTAAGCACTTTTTAGGACCTTTACCTGCACTTGCACCATTTATGTTAATAATAGAAATTATCAGCCATTTAGCAAGACCGCTTTCTCTTACAATGAGGCTTTTTGGTAATATTGCTGGTGAAGACTTAGTTGTGGTAATATTATTTATGCTTGTGCCATTTTTATTACCTGTGCCAATGTTCTTTTTAATGATATTTACAAGTGTGCTGCAGGCATTTGTATTTATGATGCTGACTATGGTGTATATAGCTGGCGCTTTAGAAGAAGCTCACTAAAATTAGCTGTCTTTTAATTTTATACGGTGTTGGATAGTTTCAAAACTTGGTCATTTACTTCTATGTAAACTCCCTTCGTTTTAAAACTATCCGCCTTGTCTAAAATTAAAATCTAAGCTAATTTGCGATGTTTGAAATTGTTTAGTTTTTAGTTTATTCGTTGTTGGACTGATAAAAAGCTAAGTCATTTACTTATTATGTAAACTCCTGTCGCTTTTTATCACTCCGCCTAGACTAAACTAAAAATCTTAATTAAATATAATTTGATTTAATTAAGTAAATATGTAAATATATCATCTTGGTAAGATGTATATATAAATTAAAAATAGCGTTCTTATTTTACGCTTAAAAATATTTTTTTTGGAGGACTTTTCAATGAAAAAAGTTATCTTAGCTACAATGATGGCATTAATCGCAGTGCCAGCTTTCGCACAAACAGGTGCAGATTCTAGTGCATGGGCACTTTACTTAGGTGCAGGTCTTGCAATTGGTCTTGCAGGTCTTGGTGCTGGTGTTGGTATGGGTAGTGCTATTAGAGGCGGTCTTGAAGGCATTTCTCGTAACCCTGGCGTTGCTGGTAAAATCTTCACTTATTTGCTTGTAGGTGTTGCACTTATTGAATCTATCGCTATTTATGGTTTAGTTGTATCTCTTATCCTTCTTTTTGTTAAATAATAAGATTAATAAGAAATCAACATATATAAGGGCAGAGTATAAGAACTCTGCCTTTTTTCTATAAATAATAAGATAAAGTAATATTAATAAACGGAATCCTTAATAAATAATGCAGTATATATACTGCACTAAAAGAATTGGCAGATATTAAGCATAATATAAGATGTAGAAATATGTTATATAGGTAAAATAGCAGTATCTTACTATACTGCATGTAATTAATGCATATAATATTTTAAATGCTGTATAAATGACAAGGCAAATGAATTAACAGCAAAAATTTCTGAAATAGATGGTGTTGTTGCAGGCACAACAGCTGAATAAGACATAGAGATGTGAAAAGATAAATTCCTGTCTTTGACTTGCATATATTATTCTGTTATTTATAGAGCAGAATAAAATAGTTTAAAATTATAAAATTATAATTTTACAAAATAATTTTTACAGACTTCCTAATATAGTGCATATTATTCTGCTGCATATATATTAGAAACTGTAAAATAGTCATACATTATTTTTCTTATAAAACAGATTTTTTCTTTCAGTTACTTTTCCGCAGGCACTGCATACATATACTTTATACCCAGACTTAACTTCCATATTTTTATTTCTGTTTATATATCTTGACTGGCAGTGGGGGCATCTGTGAACTGTAAAAACTTTTAAAAAAAAATATGTGCCTGCAATAATTAAAATAAGCACAAGTATTTCCATAATTTACTCCAATAAAAAAAATAATTATATGCGCTACTAATTTATAGTTTATAATTAATATAAAATCAAGATATGATAATAATGCTTTATTCCTTTTTGCAGTGTATTTAAATAACTGCAACTTATTAAAATTAACAATAGGAAACTAGAAAGTTTCACCAAGCATGTTTTTTTAAATCTAATGACGAGTGTATTTTAATAGATATGTCTTTTCCTGACTGAATAGGGATAAATAGAAAAGTAGTTTTAGGTTT
>CAMWVK010000194.1 GCA_947177675.1 uncultured Mucispirillum sp. | reverse complement strand
TAGAATTTTTAGATATGGCAGGGTTAGAGAAATCAGTGTATAATAAATTATCTAAACGGACAACTATTTAATATGCTCATCCATACTGTTCTCCAAGAAAGTGGAAGTAATGAGAATAATAATAAACTCATTGGTGAGTTTATTAAAAAGAAAACTGATATTAAAAACTTTTCAGCTGTTTATATTAAGAAAATTCGGGGACTGGATGAATAATTATCCTAGAAAATTGTTTAATTATAAATAGGTTAATGATATGTTTTATAATAACTTGAACGACTGTTTTAATTGTTACAATCGTTTTTAGATTTTACACTTTTTCTATAAGATTTTAGTTTCTACTGGTATAGCCAGTAGTTTTTTGTTTCACTTCACTTAACTCTTTAAAGAGTTAATAAAAAAAGGCAAAGCCTTTAATATCTTTGCCTGAAAAAGTATGCCGAAGGCGGGACTTGAACCCGCACGAGGAAGCCCCACCACCCCCTCAAGATGGCGTGTCTACCAATTCCACCACTTCGGCGTTAGAGATACTCTATATATATTAAAAAAAATATTTTGTCAATAGAATATGATCAATTTATTTCATTTTTTTATTTTTAATAAAATCATTTATTCTTTCTGTATTATTATGTTATTAATACTGCCTGAAATTATAAGTAAGACAGTAAGAACAGCAATACCTTTATGTATTTATAGTATATCCACTGTTTTTCTTAAATATTCCCTGTAATATGAGAGCAAGTGCACCGTCGCCTGTTACATTGCATGCTGTGCCAAAGCTGTCCTGAATAGCAAATATTGCCATTACTAAGCCAACACCTGTTGCATCAAAACCTAATACTGATGTAATGATACCAATAGATGCTGCAACAGTTCCTCCAGGAACACCAGGAGCTCCAACTGCAAATATACCTAAAAGTATAATAAACACAAGCATTGTAGTAAGGTTTGGCAGTGAGCCGTAAAGAATATAGCTTATACCCATTACAAAAAATGTTTCAGTTAAAACTGAGCCACATAAATGAATAGTAGCACCCATAGGAATTGCAAAATCTACTACATCTTTATCAAGAACATCAGATTTACCAGCACATTTTAATGCAACTGGCAGTGTGGCAGCACTAGACATTGTGCCAACTGCTGTTAAATATGCCGGTAGATAATGTTTAAGCACTCTAAATGGTGATTTACCAGATATTAAGCCGCCGATAGTGTATAAAAGTGCAAGCCAAATAACATGACCAATTAAAACTAATACTACCATAGTTATAAATGTAAAAAGCTGGTCAGTTATTTTTCCAAGATATGTAAGCTCTATAAATGTTGCACATATAAAAAATGGAAGTATTGGAATAATCAGTTTATTTACAAGCAGTATTACTACATTGTTAAGCTCATTAAATATTTTTTCAAGTAAAGTAGAGTTTGTATATATTACTGCAAGACCAAAAGTAATAGAAAAGAAAAGGGCAGTAATAACTGGAAACATAGGAGCAATATCTAACTTAAATATCATTTCTGGAAGCTGTATATCTGTAACAGTTTGTTCAATATTTAAGTGTGGTATTATAAGGTAGCCTGCCACCATAGAAAATGCAGCAGCAAGAACTGATGATAAATAAGCAAGTATAAGCATTGTGCCAAGCATTTTGCTTGTATTGTTTTTTATACCAGTAATTGCAGGAGTAACAAAGCCTATAATAATAAGAGGCACCATAAAAAATATTACCTGCCCTAAAATATGTTTAATTGGCAAAACAATATTCATCAGAACATGCTGAGTGGACATACTGTCATCTACAGATACTCCGCTTGTAGATTTAATAATAAATCCAATTACTATACCAAAAATAACAGCTGCAGTAATTTTTATAAGCAAATAATCTGATTTTTTTTCTTTCATTTTTCACCTCTAAGAAGAAAAATAGTAACTTGAATATATAAATTTATCAAGAAATTTTTAATTATTTTTACGCATTGCATCTTTTATTTCTATATTAATGTTAAACCAGTTCAAAATATACTTAATATCTTTTGCTATGCTTAATTCTATTGCTAAAACACTCTGGTTTATTTTTGGTGAATAGTTTTCTTTAATATTATTAACTTTTTCTATAATATTATCAATATACTGCTGAATTTGACCGTATGATAGAATATTCATAGTAATAGAAAGTATAAAGTTTTCAAGTAATACTCTTATTTTATCAGCTATTTGTATTGGTATTTCTTTTGTTCTGTATAATGAGGCACAAAGAGCATAGTTTTCATCAAATAATTTTTCAGCTTCAAAAAGTCTGCAGTTGCTGTAATGAATATAAGCAAGGCTCATTAATGCTGGAAAGTAGTCAAAAAAATTGTTAGTTAAATCCTGCAGATAATCTTTATTTGCTTTTAAATCAGTAATATTTTCAGCTTCATAAATAATATTTTTGCAGGCATGAAATTCTTCCAATGCCTGTATATAGTCACTTTTAGATAAATAAGTTTCATCTTTTATATATTTAGAGTTCTCTATTTTATTAAAAATTTCCATTAAATATTTACTGCCTGTAGGTTTAATATATTTAATATAATGGGTAACACCTTTATGTATAATCAGTTTAATTGTGGAATCAAGTAGTATTACCTCACTTGTAATAGTATATAAGTTCACTTTTTCTTTATTCTGATTTGTAAGGCTTAAAACAAGTCTGCTCCATAAATCTTCATAATCCATATAATTTAATACTGTCCCATTAGGTATAAGAATATGTATCATGGTTTCTGCCACATCTGGAGCTAATACATAAAGATTATGCAGTGATTTTTCCATTTCTTTTTTATTATTTTGCTTTTGATAAATATATGAAAGAAGCTGATAACATTCTGGCATATTTCTTTGAAGATAAACTGCCCGTTTTAGTAAATATTCTCCTTTTTTATAGTCTTGCAGTCTGAAAACTGTAAAACCAGCAAGATATAAGAATTCTGGATTATTATATCCTTTATTAATATATTTTTCCACAAGCTCATAAGCTTTATTAATAAAACCTTTTGAATGGTAAATGTTTATTATTTTTAATACATTTTTAAAAGATATATCAGGATTTTTTACAGACTGGACTGCATAAATTATATTATCAAAGTTATTTTCTGACATATTTTCAGTAATATATTTATTAAGATTTTTTTTAGTAATAGATGGCTTGAACTGTTTTTTTAAATCAACATTTATAACTTTCCGTGCATATAGTCCATTGTTATCAGTATATTCAAAAAAATTAGAGGTAACATTGTAAAAAGGGTTTAATGAAAAATCTGTAAGTTTTTTTGAAATATATTTTTTAAAGTATCCATTATCTCCGGCTTTATATGTGTATTTGTCATCAGAAATTATTTCTGGTTTATAGATGTTGTCAGCAATATAAAGTCCAAAGGCATTAGGAGTGCTGTTATGTTTATTTAGTAATATATCATTATTCTGCAAAAATAAAGGACAGCCTCCAGAAGCTGCATATTCCCACTGGTTTTTGTTTGGCACAGAATATCCTTGTGAAGTATAATTAAAAAGTATTTCTTCATAAGACATATCTATATATTTATATACACTTAATCCGTGTTCAGTTATTTCAAACTTTTGTGTTTTTTTGTTTCCTGTTTTAGAGATATTCTGCTTTATTATAAATGGTTTGCTGCTTTTTATAATTTCCTGATATATTTTAAAATATGAAGGGCTGTCAGCAATTGCTTTTGATGATATTTCTTTAATAAAAACCCAGTTTATACTGCTGCTTTTTCTTTCTATAAGCATAGGCTCTATATCAATGCGCCTTAAAAAGGAAGTATGCTCATCTATGAAATCATATACCATTTTAGATAAAAGTATATCTGCCTGTTTATAATCTTCTTTATCTAATAGTTTCTGCAGCTGCTGTGTATTATTTATATCTACAATATCTGAGTTATCATCGGGCATAAGAAAATAATCAAGAAATATATCTTTTATCTGCTCTATTAAAAAAGGTTTTTCTTTTTTTGAAGAAATGGCAGCTTTCCAGCCAAGAGATATATTTTTTGCACCAGGAACAAATATAAATTCTGTGCCTTTATCATCAAAAACAGCAGTATAGAGACTTATACCATTTTTTTCAAATTCAGCATATTTTTTTATTGCAAATCCATAATGGGCTGCAATTTCATTTAAAATATTCTGCTTATCTAAAATATCCAGCTTATCATAATTATTTTTATATAAATTTTTCTTATTCATAGTAGTATTAATATGTTTAATATATAATTTTGTAAAGCAAAATATAAAAAAACTCCATGTTTTACAAAAAGCATGAGTTTTAAAAATATATGTATTATAAATATTATTATGATTTTGTAAGCTGTAAAGATA
>CAMWVK010000193.1 GCA_947177675.1 uncultured Mucispirillum sp. | reverse complement strand
CTACATATCCATTTACTTTTAACTTCGCAATATATCTAAAAATTATTCCTTTATCCATAGAAAATACTCATATATGGCTGGCATTTGCTGTGCCATTTTCTCTAAATAAAGAAAAATACGCCACAAAACACTTGTTAACCCATAAGGCTTTAAAATACAATTAACATCATTAATTATCTGTCTGTAAACTTGGGCATATTCTTGAAAAAATAGTTTCATAAATTCCTCATTATATAATATTAAGATAAGACTATATTTGCTTTTTAATATGTAATTTAAAAAAAATAAGAAAAATATATATTAAAACATATCTGTAACTTTTAAATAACAAATTAAATAAATCTATTGATATTAAAATATAATTATATTATATTAATGCATAAAATATTATATAGATAAGGATTTTATATGAAAATAACACGAGCATGTGATTACACTATTAGAGCCTTGGTTTATATGGCTCAATCTTCTATGGGAACTGCATTTATGCGTTCTGACATAGCTAAAGCATGTAATGTACCTGACAGTTTTTTAGGTAAAATACTGCAAAGTCTTGCTAAATCAGATATTCTTGTTAGTGAAAGGGGTAAAAAAGGTGGTTTTAGACTTGGAAAGGAACCTAAAAATATTTGTATGTATGATGTAATTGTTGCAGTAGATGGTCCATTAAACATTAATAATTGTCTTGATGAGCAGGTTGGCTGCTGTTATGACCAGTCATGCTGTGCCCATAAAATGTGGAAAGATGTGCAGGCTGATTTAATAGAAAAACTGAAAAAATATTCATTAGCAGATATTTCTGAAGGATGCCAGCAGTAATTAAATAAATAAGGAGTGTTAATATGAGTGCTTTATATATAGATGAACAAACAGCTGCATCACTTATAAATATGGATGATACACTAAAATTAGTTGAAGAATCATTTTCAAGCTATTCAGAAGGTAAAGCTTTTAATATGACACGCCAAAGAATGAGAATTCGTAAAGGTGCATTACACATGCTTCCTGGTGCAGTGCCATATAAAGGTGTGATAGGATTTAAGGCATATACATCATTCCGTGCAGGTCTTATTTTTAAAGTGCATTTATATGATGCAGAAACTGGCAGCCCTCTTGCCATTATTGATGCTAATGAAATAGGCAGACTTAGAACTGGTGCTGCAAGTGGTATTGCATCAAAATATATGTCTAAAAAAGATACAAATACAGCATTTATTTTTGGCGGCGGGTTTCAGGCAGAAGCACAACTTGAAGCTGTTCATAAATCTACACCGCTGAAAAAAGTTTTCGTTGCAACTAGAAAAATAGAAAACGCAGCAGCTTTTGCTGAAAAAATGAGTAAATTTTTGAATATTGAGATTATACCTTCATCAAATATTGAAGATGATTTGCCTAAGGCTGATACAATTATCACCATAACAACATCAGTTAAACCATTATTTGAACATACAATGATTAATACAAATGGTGTTCATATTAATGCTGCTGGTTCAAATGCTTTAATAAGAGCAGAAGTTCCAGAAAAAACATTAGAAGCAGCTGAAGTTTTAGCAGTAGATAATAAAGATGTTGCAGAAATTGAATGCGGTGATATTCTGCCGTCTCTTGAAAAAGGCAGACTGCATTGGAATTCTATTTTAGAGCTTGGAGAAATAACATGTGGATACCGTAAAGGAAGACTTTCTGAAAACGGAATAACTGTATTTCAATCTCAAGGTATGGGACTGCAGGATATAATGTGTGCTGAATTTATATACAGAAAAGCAGTTGCTGAAAATTTAGGCAAAATCTTGCCATTTTAAATTTAAAAAATTCATAAAAAATTCATAAAATAAGTGCTTGTAATTTTTTTTATTAAAGAATACAAGCACTTATAAATTTTTAAAATATTTTCTCTTGATTAGTTTTAAATCTCTGATAATATAACACTCTAATTTATAAATTCTAGGAGTAAATATGGCATCAAATAGTAATAAACAACTTTTTCAAGCAGAGCCTGAGTTGATGGCAAACTCTATTACTGTTTTGAAAAAGCGTTACCTTCGTAAAAAAGAATCTGGGCAGATAGAAAGCCCAAAAGATTTATTTATCAGAGTAGCAAAAAATATTGCAGAGGCAGAATTAAAATTTGATTCAAATGCAGATATTGATTCTATTGCTGATGTTTTTTATACTCAAATGGCTTCATTAAAATTTTTACCAAACTCACCTACTTTAATGAATGCTGGCAATGCACTCCAACAGTTATCTGCTTGTTTTGTGTTACCTGTAGAAGATTCATTGGAAGGTATTTTTGAAGCTGTAAAATATACTGCTTTAATTCATAAATCAGGAGGCGGAACAGGTTTTTCTTTTTCAAGACTTCGTCCAAAAGATGATTCTGTAAAAACAACAAAAGGTGTTTCTTCTGGTCCTGTTTCTTTTATGTCTGTATTTGATGCTGCTACAGAAACAATTAAACAAGGCGGTATGCGTCGTGGTGCTAATATGGGTATCCTTCGTATAGACCATCCAGATATTATGGAATTTATTTATGCTAAACAGGATAAAACTAAATTAACCAACTTTAATCTTTCTGTTGGTATTACAGAAGAATTTATGAAAAGTGTTAAAAATGGCACTGATTATGATTTACTTACTCCTAGAGACCATAAAAAAATCAGCTCTAAAAATGCTAAAGAAGTTTTCAATGAAATGGTTAGACTGGCATGGGAAGGCGGCGACCCTGGTATTATATTCTTAGATAGAATAAATAGTGCAAATCCAACACCTGCTGAAGGTGAAATGGAAAGTACAAACCCTTGTGGTGAACAGCCTCTTCTTCCTTATGAATCATGTAACTTAGGTTCTATTAACCTTGTTAAATTTGTAAAAAATGGCAAAATAGACTGGGATGATTTAAGGCATACATGCCGTGTAGCTGTTCGCTTTTTAGATAATGTTATTGAAATGAATAACTACCCTATTAAGCAGATAGATGAAATGACTAAGAAAAACAGGAAAATTGGTCTTGGTATTATGGGCTGGGCAGATATGCTTATTATATTGAACATCCCTTATAATTCTGATAAAGCTATATCACTTGCTGAAGAAGTTATGAAATTTATCAGAGATGAAGGAAGAAAAATGAGTGTTGAGTTAGCAGAACAACGCGGAAACTTCCCTGGCTTTGATAAAAGTATATATCCTGACCTTGGTTTTAAAGCTATGCGTAATGCAACAATCACTACAATAGCTCCAACAGGAACAATTTCTATTATTGCTGGAGCATCAAGCGGTATTGAACCATATTTTGCTCTTGCATATTACAGAAATGTTATGGACAATAACAAACTTCCAGAAGTAAACCCATACTTTTTAGAAAAAGCTCACGAAGGTAAATTCTATTCTGAAAGTTTAATGAATAAATTAGCTGAAGCTGGTAATGCTCACGATTTAACAGAAGTACCTGAAAATATTAGAAAGTTATTTGTTACTTCTCATGAAATAGAGCCAGTATGGCATGTTAAAATGCAGGCTGCTTTCCAAAAATATACAGATAATGCTGTTAGTAAAACAGTTAATTTTCAAAACAGTGCTACTATAGAAGATGTTGAAAAAGCATATATGCTGGCTTATGATTTAGGCTGTAAGGGTATTACTATATACAGAGATGGCAGCCGTTTAGGACAGGTATTAAATATTGGTTCTGTTAAAGAAGAAAAACAAGAAAAAACAGTGCCTGCTAAACCAAAAGAACGCCCTGCTGTATTAATAGGTAAAACTATTGAAAAAAATACTGGCTGTGGAAAAATGTATATAACAATTAATCAAGATATTGATGGTAAAGTTTTTGAAGTGTTTACAAGCATTGGTAAAGCTGGTGGATGTGCTCAAAGTCAAGCAGAAGCTATCGGAAGATTAATTTCACTTAATTTGAGAAGCGGTGTTGAGCCTGAATTTATTATTAGACAGCTTAAAGGTATTTCATGCCATACTCCTCATGGATTTGGCTCTCAAAGAATACTTTCATGTGCTGATGCTGTTGGTAAAGCTTTAGAAGAAGCTATTAATAACCCATTAAATGTACAGGTTGTAAGAAATGACAGCATAACTGTAGATTCTCTGCTGGAAGATATAGATAAAAAAGCTGGTAAAAAAGTTATGTCAAATGGTGCATGCCAAGAATGCGGTGCTCCAGTTGAATATATAGAGGGGTGCCTTACATGCCAGTCATGTGGCTATTCTAAATGCAGCTAAATATATAAAATATATATTAATGGCAGGTCGTAATACCTGCCATTTTTTATATCAAGTATAATATTATACTCATAATAATTATTAAAGGCTGTATTATTATATAAATAAAAAAATTTATTGATTTATTTCCTGAATATGCAGCAAAAGTAAGAAATATTTAATGAAATAGTATTAGAG
>CAMWVK010000192.1 GCA_947177675.1 uncultured Mucispirillum sp. | reverse complement strand
AAATCGTTCTCTACTCTCATTTCAATAGCTTCCTTTCAATGTATTTTATATATACAAAATAATAAAATATGTCCATTATTTTTATTTGACAATATTTTCAAAATCATATATTTTAAAAATACTATTTTAGTATTTTTATTTTATGAGGCGTTATGAATAAAAAAGTTTATCATATGGGGCTTGATATTGGTTCTACTACAATAAAAATTGTAATTACTGATGAATATGATAATATGCTTTATCATAAGTATATAAGACATTTATCTGATATGCGTAACACATTAACTGCATTAATTAGAGAGGCTTATACAGAGTTTACAGATGCATATATTACAATTAATGTTACAGGTTCTGGTGGTATATCTGTGTCTCAGTGGCTTGGTGTTGATTTTATACAGGAAGTTATTGCATCTACAGAATGTATTAAAACTAAAATTCCAGAAACTAATGTAGCAATTGAACTTGGTGGAGAAGATGCTAAGCTTACTTTTTTTGATAACGGCATAGACCAGAGAATGAATGAAACATGTGCTGGCGGCACTGGTGCATTTATTGACCAAATGGCTGTTGTTCTTCAAACTGATGCAGCAGGTCTTAATGAAATGGCAAAAAATTATAAAACTATCTATCCTATTGCTGCAAGATGTGGTGTGTTTGCAAAAACAGATGTGCTTCCATTATTAAATGAAGGTGCTGCAAAAGAAGATATTGCAGTTTCTATTTTTCAGGCTGTTGTTGACCAGACTATAGGCGGTCTTGCATGTGGAAGAACAATTTCTGGTAATGTTGCATTTTTAGGAGGTCCGTTATTTTTCTTATCAGAACTTCGTAAAAGGTTTATTGAAACATTATCTTTAACTCCAAATGAAGTTATTTTTCCAGAACATCCGCAGCTCTTTGTTGCTATGGGTGCAGCACTTGTTTCTAAAAAAAGTAAGGAAGTTTCTTTTAAATCTATTATTGATAAAGTTGAAGCACTGCAAAATACTAAAGTAGAAAGTGATATTGAGCAGCTGCCGCGTCTTTTTGAAACAGAAAAAGATTATGAAGAATTTAAAGAACGCCACTCTAAAGAAGGAGTATTAAATAAAAAAGATTTATTACTTGCAGAAGGGGAGCTTTATCTTGGTTTAGATGTTGGTTCTACTACTACAAAAGCAATTTTAATAGATAAAGATGATAATTTATTATTTGAATCATACTCATCAAATCTTGGCAACCCAGTAAAATCTGTTTTACTGATATTAGAAAAAATTTATGCAGCAATGCCAAAAAAAGCTTATATTGCTAATTCATGTATTACAGGATATGGCGAAGGCTTGATTAAAGCAGCTCTTGGTGTTGATGAAGGGGAAGTGGAAACAGTTGCTCATTTTACTGCAGCAAGATATTTTGTGCCAAATGTATCTTTTATATTAGATATTGGCGGTCAGGATATGAAATGTATGTATGTTCATAATGGTGCAATAGATAAAATAGTTTTAAATGAAGCCTGTTCTTCTGGATGCGGCTCATTTATTGAAAACTTTGCAAAATCAGTGCAGTCTACTGTTCAAAACTTTGCTTTAGCTGCACTTAAAGCAGAACATCCTGTTGATTTAGGCTCAAGATGCACTGTATTTATGAACTCAAAAGTCAAACAGGCACAAAAAGAAGGTGCATCTGTAAGTGATATTTCTGCAGGTCTTTCATACTCTGTTGTTCGTAATGCATTATACAAAGTTATTAAAATGAGTAGTGTTGAAGATTTAGGGGAACATATAGTTGTTCAAGGTGGAGCATTTTTTAATGATGCAGTATTAAGAGCATTTGAACTTTCTGTTGGCAGTAAAGTAACAAGGTTTGCAATTTCTGGTCATATGGGTGCATTTGGTTCAGCATTAATCGCAAAAGAAAGAAGTGACAAAGAAAAACACTCTACTATTATTAAAGCAGAGGATATTGACAGCTTTCAAATGGAATCAGTTAATGTTAGATGTAAACGCTGCTCTAACCACTGCTTATTAACAGTTAATAAGTTTGGTGGAAATAAAAAACGCTATATTACTGGTAATAGATGTGAAAAAGGTGTGCAGGAAGTAGAAGATGCAAATAAACTTCCTAACCTTTATGCTTATAAAAATATGCGTCTTTTTGAATACTATATTCCATTAAATAAAGAAAATGCACCTCGTGGTGTTATAGGTATTCCAAGAGTGTTAAATATTTATGAAAACTATCCTTTTTGGTTTACATTATTTACAAATCTTGGTTTCAGAGTAGAAATATCTGATAAATCATCAAAAGAATTATTTAATACAGGTCTTGAAACTATTCCTTCTCAGACTGTATGTTATCCTGCAAAAATAGTTCATGGTCATATAATGAATTTAATCAGCAAAGGTATTAAACGCATATTCTACCCATGTATTCAAAAAGAAGTGCATGAGGAAGGAGCAGATAATAACTATAACTGTCCAGTTGTATGCAGTTATCCTGAAGTTATCAGATTAAATGTTGATGCACTTGCAAATGAAAAAGTTGATTTTATGGGGCCATTTTTACCATTAAATGACTATAAATACTTAGAAAATTCTCTTGTTAAGATGTTTAAACAGTTTAATATTTCAGAACAGGAAGTGCGTATTGCTGCAAGAAAGGCAGATGCAGAGATGAAAAATTTTAAAAAAGATATCCGTGAAAAAGGGGAAGAAACGCTTGTATATATTGAAAAACATGGTATTCAAGGTGTTGTTTTATCAGGCAGACCATACCATATTGACCCTGAAATAAACCATGGTATTCCTGAACTTATTACATCTAACGGACTTGCTGTATTAACTGAAGATTCTATTGCTCACCTTGCAACAGTTGAAAGACCAATGAATGCTGTTGACCAGTGGACATATCATTCAAGATTATATAAAGCTGCAAGTTTTGTATCAGAGCATAATAATATTGAATTAATTCAACTTAACTCTTTTGGCTGTGGTCTTGATGCTGTTACTACTGAGCAGGTTTATGATATTTTAAATAGACATGACAAGCTTTATACAGTTATTAAAATAGATGAAGGCAGTAACTTAGGTGCTGTTCGTATTCGTATACGCTCACTTATGGCAGCTATTCAGGACAGAAAAAAACGCGGTATCAGCAGAAGTTTTACCCCAGCTAAAAAAGGTGCAGAATTTACAAAAGAAATGAAAGATACGCATACTATTATTATTCCACAGCTTTCTCCTATTCATATGCATCTAATGAAAGAGGCTGTAGCTGCTGAAGGTTATAAAATAAAAGTATTAGAAACAACTGATAGAAACGATATAGAGTGTGGTTTAAAACATATTAATAATGATGCATGTTTCCCAGCTATTGTTGCAGTAGGTCAGTTATTAAACTATGTTATGTCTCCAGAGTGTGATACAGAAAGGGTTGCATTACTTATTTCTCAAACAGCAGGCGGCTGCCGTGCTACAAACTATATAGGCTGGCTTAAAAACGCACTTAACAGGGCTGGCTTAAGTCATATACCAGTGCTTTCTTTTAACCTGCATGGTATGGAATCTCATGAAGGTTTTAAAGTAACTATGCCAATGATAAGACGATTAGTTATGGCTATATTATATGGCGACTTACTTATGAGAATGTTATACAGATGCCGTCCTTATGAAAAAGTAAAGGGCGAAACTGAAGCATTATACAGCAAATGGTCAGATTTATGTGCAAGGAATGTATATAACTATAACTGGCACCAGTTTAAAAAAGATGTTTATGATATTGTAGAAGAATTTGATAACATTCCTATGAATGAAACCCGCAAACCTAGAGTTGGTGTTGTTGGTGAGATTTTGATTAAATTTCATCCTGATGCAAATAATAAAGCTGTAGAAGTTATAGAAAAAGAAGGCGGTGAAGCTGTTGTGCCTGATTTTATGGATTTTGTTCTTTATAGTGCTTATGATGATATATATAGAAGCAAATATATGGCAGGTTCTAAAATCCGTAAATATGTTGCAAGATATATTATATGGATGATTGAAAGAAAAAGAAATATTATGCGTAAAGCATTAAGAAAAAGCAAACATTTTGATGCTATGCCTGATATTTTTGAGCTTGCTCATTTAGCTGAAAAAATAGTTTCTCTTGGTAATCAGTCAGGAGAAGGCTGGCTTTTAACTGCTGAAATGGTAGAGTTAATAGAAGGTGGTGTTGGTAACATTCTTTGTGTTCAGCCATTTGCATGCCTTCCAAATCATGTTACTGGTAAAGGTGTGATGAAAGCATTAAGAGTTGCGTATGAAAATGTTAATATTGCAGCAGTAGATTACGACCCAGGTGCAAGTGAAGTTAACCAGTTAAACCGCATTAAGCTTTTAATGAGTGTTGCTCAGAAAAACTTGGCAATTACTAGAAAAGAAATATAACTATTTAAAATATGGGGAAATTTTTCTCCGTATTTATTGTTTAAAATTTAATCACTAATAAAG
>CAMWVK010000191.1 GCA_947177675.1 uncultured Mucispirillum sp. | reverse complement strand
TATTCTTCTTCGCTTATTAATACAGCATTACCTAATTTTGTATTAATACTAACAGGCTGATTATATTTAACTGTTTGATTAATAAAGTTATTTATATTTTTTTTAAAGTCTGATATATTAATGTTAATCATATACTGCCTCACTTAATATTATATTATATTATCATTTTAAATTATTATCAATAAAAAACAATAAAATATACTTTATCTATTTTTTAACTGCTCCAGTTCTTTTTTTAATCTATTATATTCTTCAAATAATTCCCGTTTTTTTAAAGGCTGTTTTTCTTTACGCATTTTATTATTAAGCCTTTCCACCTTTAAAGCAAGAGCATCATAAGCATTATTTTTCTGCACCTGCTCTTTTAATGTTCTGCCCTGCTCCACTTTTATATCAAAAATATCTATTATCAAGTTATCCCATACTTTTGATAAATCAAGCCCTTTTAATTCTAATGCAATATCTTTGCTTAATTTATCAGTAGTTAAAACTTTTTCTTTATATACTGATACTTGAAAGTATGCACCATAATCTAACAAAAATATTATATTCTGGCTTGTATTTTTTGAAAAGTATTCTATCAGTTTATATGTAAAACTTTCACTTTTTAATATAAGCTGCATAATATATATAATTTTTACTTCTTTTCCTGCTGAAATATGGGTAGTGTTTTCTGATATTTCATTAATTATAAAACATTTTGATACTTCATTATCAAAAGTTTTAAAGCTGTCTTTTTGTGTAAGCATCTTTTTAATTTTCTGCTTTGCAACCACTACTTTTATTTCAGTAGATTTGGGAAGTATCAGCATAATATATTACTCTACACAACTGCAATAAAACAGATTAATTCAAAATCATCAATACCAGAAATATTATCCTTTATAAAACTTACTGGTTTGCCTTTTAAAAAGCTTTCCACATTATTTTCTTCCTGCACCATTACCATGCTCTCTATACTGCTTGTTAAAAGTGATGAATATTTTGCCATATTTTTTCCATCTGCTGTATCGGTATTAAATATATTACATGCCTGCCTGTCTATATCTTTGCCTTTGCAAATATATCTCACCACATCCAAAAGCTCTTTTGGCTGCAAGTGGTTATATAAAAGCGAGCCATCTTCTAAAATATATATCATATAAAATGGGTGCAGTCTGTTCCTGCCATGTATATTTATCTCGTTTACCCTATTTTTTAATATATAGATTGCTCCCTTTTTAAATTCTTCACTTGCCTGCACTACTGCATGCATACCATAAGGTGCATGCTCTATATCGTTATGGGTTTTCATATAGTCTAATAAATCAAGGCGGAATTCATTTAAACCTAAATCCATAATAGATACACCGCCTGTCATATCTTCTATATCTACTATCTCATTTTTTAGCCTTTCAAGCTGTAACCGTCTGTATTCTAAATCGCCTTTTTCATTTTTATTAATTAAATCATCATCACCAGTGGCAGTCATAACCGATATTCGCATACGGGTTTCTACTGTTGCTTTTAAATTTATATATTCATCTAAATTAATATCCGGCCAAAAATTAACCAGCTGAATACACTCATTTTTTGAGCCAATTCTATCTATCCTGCCAAATCGTTGTATAATGCGGACAGGGTTCCAGTGGATATCGTAATTTATTAAATAATCACAGTCCTGCAAATTTTGTCCCTCTGATATACAGTCTGTAGCTATTAATATATCTATATTTTCCTTTGAATTTGGTAATATAATATCCCGTTCCTTTGAGACTGGCGAAAAATTCAATAATATGCTGCTGAAATCTGATTTTATGCTTTTTGCAGTAGATATGCACTGGTTTGAACCTGACACTATTCCAGTGTTTAAACCATATTCTTCTTTTATATGCCAGCTTATATTGTCATATAAATACTCTGCAGTATCCGCAAAAGCTGTAAATATTAAGATTTTTTTATTGCCTGCATTAATTGGATTAGTGATTTTCTCATCTATAAGATTTTTAAGCTTATTCAGTTTATTATCATGCTCTGGGGTAATACTTGATAATTTACTGTAAAGGTTTTCTAAATATACTTTATCTGAAAGTAGGTCATGTTTCCAGCTAAGGTAGTCCATATCACTTAATTTAATATTAAATGATTTCTCTGATATTAAAAAATCAGTATTTTTATCATCTTCATCTAAATCTTTATTTACTATTTCCATCACTTTCATATTATCTAATGCAGAATTGGTTTCATATTTACTAATATGCTCCACTGCACTATCTATTAAGTCCATTATCCGCTTTAATGTAAGCCTGAAAGAATAAACTGAACTTTCTAAACGCTTTAAAAGATTTATAGCCATTAACTTTTGAACACCTTTCTCTCTGCCACGCATGGTAAGGTTTACACCCTTAGTATTTGCGAGTTCTTCATAATAATCTATTTTTGATGGATGTATAAAAAATGACGGCGTATATATACTTAAATTTAACTTGCTTAAATAATCATATATTTCACTGTAACTTATAATATTTTTTAAAGCAGTGAGTTCAGGCATTAAAGCCTTAGGTGGAAGCCTGCGGGGAAATTTACCAATATCTGCCATATTATATCTGTTTTCTATATGCTTTCTGGAACGGGCAATTGTTACGCTGTCTAATAATTCAAAAAAATCATTGTCAAGCATATCTAATAAATTAGCTGTAGTTCTTTCTTCTGGCGGATTTTTACTCCACTTATTAAAAGCAGCCTGAGCAGAACGAAAAATATCATCAATATTTCTTTCCGTCTTTAGCCTGCTGTTTATAAATGCAGTATCACCCTCATAAGCTAAAGCAAGCTGATTTTTTAAGTCTATAAACCTGTTATTTACTGGTGTTGCAGATAGCATTAAGACTTTAGTTTTCACTCCTGCCTTAATGATTTTTCTCATAAGGGTGGTATATCTATTCTGCTTTTCATCATCTGCTAAATTTCCACCATTCCTAAAATTATGACTTTCATCTATAACAACTAAATCATAATTGCCCCAGTTTACACGACTTAAATCCAGCCCGTTAGACATACCACCATTACGGGATAAATCTGTATGACATAATACAGTATAATTAAAACGGTCTTCTGCCACAGGGTTATTTATATAATTTGCTCTGTATGTAAGCCAGTTTTCAGAAAGTTTTTTAGGACATAATACTAATACATTTTTACCACGGTTTTCATAATATTTGATTACTGCCAAAGCCGTAAATGTTTTACCAAGCCCCACACTATCTGCCAGTATGCAGCCATTATATTTTTCAAGCTTGTTATATATCTCTGTAAAGGCTTCCTTTTGAAAATCAAAAAGCTTATTCCATATTTTACTGTCTTTAAAACCTGTTGCCTCATTTGGCAGGTTATCTTCTGATATATCTTCTAAAAATTCATGAAATATATTATAAAGCACTACAAAATATATAAAATCTGGCGAATTTTCTTTATAAACATTTGCAATACTGTCAATAACAGATTCTGTAACATCCTGCAGCATATCATTATCCTGCCACAACTGCTGAAAATGGGAAAGATATGTATCTGCGTTATTATGCTCTATTTTACTAATAATTGTAAGTAAATTATTACCCTTTTCAAGCCCCAGTGAAACAGTTGAAAATTCATCAAGCGGAGTATATGCTTTATTTATACTGTCATTTGTAATAACCATAAAGTTTGTAATCTGCTTATTAGAGATATTTGACTTAAATTTTACTTTATTTTTAACCCATTCAGCACATTCTTTTGCTACTACCTTTTGAGTAAGACCATTTCTAAGGCGAAGTTCAAAAGGGGTGCCATAAAGATTACGCTCTCGCTCCAGCTTCGGTATATAAAACTCTCGCTTTTCCTTTTGTATGCTGTCACGAACAAATACAGGAGATGTGAAAATAAACCGCAGCTCATCAATACTTTCAAGCTGCTTTTTAAGCTCATGAAATGAATAAATAGAAAAACTTGCACTGGCAATAGATAATATACTTCCCTTTTTTATTTCAACAACTAAATCATCAAATAACCTGTTTGCACTGTTATCAAATATGTTCATCTACCACCAATACCATAGTATAACGACAATCGCTTTTACTTTTACTTACAAGGTATTGTAGCAGTTTTTATAAGCTTTTTCAAGGGTGGAAAATAGGGAATTAAAAAACCAACTGAGCCTGTATCAAATTTTGTGTAAATTTCTTAATTTCCGTATTCTATCTCAAATCTATTTAAAGCAGGCTTCCAGTTTCTTATAGGAACAGTCCATTTTTTAGAAGCCTGTTTTATAGCTAAGAAGACAGCTTTAAAAGCAGCTTGGTCATCAGGAAATATTTTTTTATTATTAACAGCTTTCCTAATTACGCTGTTTAAAGATTCAATAGCATTAGTGGTATAAATAACTTTCCTTATTTCATCAGGATAAGCAAATAAGGTAGAAATATTTTCCCAGTTATTTTTCCACATCCTGCTAATAGTAGGATATTTATTATCCC
>CAMWVK010000190.1 GCA_947177675.1 uncultured Mucispirillum sp. | reverse complement strand
ATTGATGATACAGAAATAACTATAGAAGCTGCAGCAGAAAATGGTATTTGTTTTTCATGGGTTGATAATGCAAATCATTACTTATTATCTGTTATGGAAGCAGAAAGCTGCACTCAGTATGAAATACAGGATAAGCTGGAAATTGTTTTTAATAATCTTTTTGATAATTCATCATCTGAGCTTTATGCTGCAAGAAATGTTATCATAGATGATATGTATGGTCTTGAAGTGCTTGGCGGTAATGAAATCAGTGACAATAAATATGATATTTTTTATGGATTATATCTAACTGATGGAAAAGATGGATATGTGATTACAGGCTTTGGTGATGATGAAGTAGAATTTGTTTTTGAAAAGTTAACTGGGGCAGCTAGACTTTTTTACAGAAAAGATGAGCCAGCATTAATAAATAAAGGTAAATCTCAAGATAAAGAAATATATTTTTTAAGAAAGTTATCATCAAAATTAATGATAGATTATGATATAAACTGGCAGATATTAAACTGCACTTTTACAGTTGTTGATGGCAGATTTGATATAAAGCAGGAAACATCATTTTTAATGCTTTCTGAAAATGGTGTGGAAGAAATGGATTTTTCAGAAATATATAAAGAAGACAAATCTTTTATAAATGAGATTAATGAACTTTTATCTAATATTTCAGCTTATGATATATCAGGTTTTACTGTTACACTTTTTAAAGATGGCAGATATGGCATAACATATTACCCTGTAGAAGAAGATGAATTTGATGATGAAAACTGCCAGCATAAGCATTACTATGATGAAGATAATGACTATTTTCCTGAATATGGTAATGAAAAAGAATATGCTTTAAATTACATAAATAAACTGCATTCTGATATTTTAAGCCCAGTAGATAAATGGGATAATGGTATGGTGCTTATCCAAAATACAGAAAATTGGACAATGGTTTATCCATATTATAATAAAGATAAAAGCCCATTTATAGAAGTAAATATTATAGAAGATATTCTTGATGATATAAGTGATGAAAGTTACATGGAAGAATTAGGCTCTCAGTATGGTAAATATTACCCTGCAATGTATGACTACTTTGGAGAAAAAGTAGATGAGCTTAATTTATTTTCTGTATTATTTTACTTTAAAAACAATGGAGAAAATCAGGTAGATTTATCATCACTTGCTTATAAAGAATTTGTTTTTGATATTTTCTGTGCTGTAGAAGATGGAGATGAAAGTGTAGAGGCGGTTAATTTAATTGCTGCAGCAGATGTATTTGAGCAGGAATTTGCTAATAAACCATTAATGTATATATCGTTTGATGTATCATGTGATGATAATTCATTATCATTATGCAGTAAAGTTACAGGCTTATCTATTAATGGTGAAGAAGTGCTTGATAATAATATAATAAAAAGTGTCTTAATCAGTTTGCAGACAGTATTTGATAATACAAAATATTGTAATGGTAATACAGTCGGCAGATTTACAATATTTCCAAATGGGAAAATTGGTGTGCAGTTTATATAGAAATCAGTAATTTAATAGAAATTTTAAAAAGACTTAAAATTTTATTTGACAATTTTATATAAAATTCTTATTATCATTTTTCATTATATAGTAAAGTGGGTCTGAAATATCAGACATTCTCTTATAAATTTATGGAGGCAAAAGATGGCACAGCTTACTCTGGCAAAGCGTACCAACTTAAAAAAAGTTCGCAAACAAGGTTTTCGTGCAAGAATGGCTACTAAAGGTGGCAGACTTGTTATCAAAAGAAGACGAGCAAAAGGTCGTAAACGCCTTGCAATTTAAACCTGAATGTTTTCCCCGTAGCCTGCATATTTGTAAGTCAAAAGAATTTACAGCAATATATATGGGGAAACGAGTTTCAGGCTCAATGTTTATAATATATTATAATATATTGGGCAGTATAGGCAAAGCAGGTTTTACAGTCAGTAAAAAAGTTAGTAAATCAGCAGTTGAGCGTAACAAGCTTAAACGAAGATTGAGAGAAATATACAGGCGAAATAAAAATTTACTGCCTGCGAATGTATCTATAATTATACGAGTACTGCCGCAAGCAGCAGGAGCTGATTTTAATGAAATTAAAAATGAAGTTCTTTCGCTTTTTAAAATTATTGCATCCAAAGAATATAGCAGTAATGTTAATTAAATTCTATAAATGCTGCATTTCTCCATATCTTGGCAATCATTGCCGTTTTTATCCAAGTTGCTCAAGTTATGCTATAGAGGCTTTTCAAAAAAAGGGTTTTATTAAAGGATTTATTTTAACTGTATGGCGTATTCTGCGTTGTAATCCATTTTGTAAGGGTGGTTATGACCCTGTTAAATAGTGAATATTAAATATTTAAGGATTTTTTATATATGGATAAAAGAACCATTATAGCTTTTGTGCTTAGTTTTGTAGTCTTAATTGGCTGGACTTACTTTATAGCACCTATGTTTGCACCTGTTCAGACTGAGACAGATCATACAACAGTTTCAAAAATACCACAGGCACCAGTTGAAAATGCAGTAGTTGATAATGTAACACCTGTTAATATTAACCAAGACATGCAGGTATCAGCTCCAGAAGAATTAACACTTGAAAAATCTAAATTAATGGAAGTAACTTTTAACACAGCAACAGGTGATATTAGGAGTGTTGCTCTTCCTGCATGGGCAGATACTGAAGGTGGATTTGTTACTTTTAATAAAAATGGCACATCAGATTATGCAAAAATCTTAACACCCGTAACTACAGGCTATACAAAAAAAGTAATGTATCTTCAAGACAGTAAAGTTGTTACTTTCACAGCTCAAAATGGCTCTTTAATTATTAATAAATCATATCAATTATATGATAATTCTTATTTAATAAAATCTACAATTGATGTTACAAATACAGGCACTAACTCATTAAATATTCCTGTTAAAATAAATATAGGTCCACAACTTGGCTCTGGTTTTGAAGATACAACTTATGTGTTTGAGGGAGCTGTTATTTCTAACGGTGGCAAAACATACAGAGTGAAAATTAATGATACTGACAGCGAAGTTTTAGACAGAGCAGTATGGGCTGGTTATACTTCTAAATATTTCTTATTTGCAGCTGCAAGTAATGAATTATTTAAAAAAGCAGAAATATTTCCAGAAGATAAATCAGCAGTTGCCTCAATCAATACTGACTTTATAGTAAACCCTGGCAGCAGGCATCAGGCAGCTTTTGATTTTTATGTTGGTCCTAAATATTATGACCAGTTAAAAGATTTAGGGCTTTCTCTACAAAAAAGTATGGATTTCGGCTGGTTTTATTTTATAGCTATTCCTATGCTTTATATTTTAAATTTCTTAAATGGTATATTCCATAACTATGGTATTGCTATTATTATGCTTACTATTATTGTAAAAGTATTAACACTGCCACTTACATTAAAAAGTATGGTATCAATGAAAGAAATGACTAAAATACAGCCAAAAGTTTTAGAGTTGAGGGAAAAATTTAAAAATGATCCTGCAAAACTTAATCAGGCTACAATGGATTTATACAAAGAACATAAAGTAAATCCATTAAGCGGTTGTTTTCCATTGCTTTTACAAATACCAATATTTTTTGCATTATATAAAGCTCTGCTTTTATCATTAGAGTTGAAAGGTGCACCATTTTTTGGCTGGATTGTAGATTTATCTGTAAAAGATCCATATTATATTACACCTATAGTTATGGGTATAACTATGTTTCTTCAACAGAAAATGACACCATCAACTGCAGACCCTATGCAGCAGAAAATATTTTTAGCTATGCCTGTTATATTTACATTTTTATTTATAAACTTCCAGTCAGGGCTTGTGCTTTACTGGCTTACAAACAATGTTCTGTCTATTATTCAGCAGTATATAATTAATAAAAGAAAATAGTGAGAGAACAAACTAGTATGTAATACGAGGTTATTTTATGAGAATATTTGAAGTGGAAGGAGATAGTGTTGAAGATATTATCTCTCAGTTTACAAAACAACAGAATGTTCCTGCTGATTATATCAGCTATGAAGTGATTGAGCAAGGCTCTAAAGGGCTTTTTGGTATTGGCAAGAAAAATGCAAAATTAAAAATTACTTATAATGAATTAGAATATGTTAAGAAAAAAGCAAAACTTATGCTTAATGAGCTTTTAGAAAAAGCTGGCTTTGTAGATGCTCATATAAGTATAGAAGAAAATGATAAAAGACTTTTATTAAATATAGAAACTGATACACCTGAATTATTAATAGGTAAATCAGCCCAAACTCTTGATGCTTTGCAGTATATATTTGATAAAATGATAAACTTATCAGACGACAGTGAAATAAGCATTATTGTGGATGTTGGTTTTTATAGAAAACGCCGAGTAGAAGAAAATGTTGCAAAAGCTCTAGCAATGTCAGAAAAAGTTAAAAAATCAGGCAGACCATTTAAACTTGCTCCAATGAGCAGTATATTAAGAAAAGAAATACATATAGCATTAAAAAATGTGGAAGGTGTTACAACTATCTCTAC
>CAMWVK010000189.1 GCA_947177675.1 uncultured Mucispirillum sp. | reverse complement strand
ATTCATCATAATATAAGTTTTCAAGCCTTAATGTAATATGTTCAATACCTTTTGATGCACCAACAGGTCGCAGGTTTACTATTTTATCTGATATTCCAAGAGTAGAGCTGGTATTTTGCACATATACAAGCAGAGTCTGGGTCATAGCATTAATACCTGTTGATTTTGCAAATTGAATTTGTCCTGCCATATTAGCAACTTTTTCAAGTTTTTTATATGTATTATCTGATGCAGTTTTTACTGATTCTATTTTTGAGTTGAGGAAAGCATCTGTCCAGTAGAATACAAAAAACACACCCATAATTGTAACAAAGGCTGTTAATATCTGCTGTTTATAGCGAATATAGAAACTGTGAATATCAAAATTTTTAATATCCTGCAATGAAATATTTCTTAAATTCTGCAGGCTGAATTTACCTGATAAACTTTCAGAAATATTTTTAGATGCTGCTTTTTCTTTTAAAGCACTAAAATCAGGCTTTTTAAATTTAATTTCAGTAGTTTTAAGCTTATGAAAAATTTCTTTTAATTTTTCCATATATTACCTTTGAGTTTTTGTATATTTCATAGTAAATGAAATACCATCTTTTGTTTTTTTAGTATCGTCCACATTCACAGCAGAATGTATTTTATTTTCCATAATTCTTTTAATTTCATCAACTTGAGCAAAGCTTGTAGCAGTGCCTGATACTCTAATATCATCATCGCGGATATTAATATTATCAAACATAATGCCATCAATACCAGCATCATTTAAGTTATTTAAAATAGTTAATACTCTTTCACTTGTTCCTGCTGCAGTTACTGATTTAGACTGCTGCAAAAGTGAGCCATAAGGGTCTTTAGATGAAGCAACTCCTAAATTATTATATACTTTTGATAATGCTTCTTCATAATATTTATTTACTTTATTATATGCTGCTATTTCGCTTATACTGCCTATAATCATAACAATATAAATAATACCAAGCAAAGCAGCAGGTGCAGCAAATGGCAGTTTCATTGCAGATTTTTTCACTATACCGGGAAGTAACATAGAATATTTTACTGTCTGCATTGTTTCAAATAAATCTTTTGCAGTAACTGCATCTGCATTATTATCTTCAATGAGAGACACTATATTTTCAGAAAGTCTGTATTTTTTACTGCCGTCTGAAAAAATAAATTCATTGTATTTTATACACTGCTCTAAAAATGGTGTAGATATTTTCTTAAAGCCTGTAAATATTTCTGCATTTTCAGAGATAATATCTATTAATGTTTGGTTAATAACATATATAATAGTTTTACCAGAATGCTGGAATACTCCGTATTCTCTTATCATATCAGCAGGAAAAAACATATTTAAATAGTTTGCTGCAACAGCGTGGAGTTTTTTTGCACTTGTAGATATATTTTCCATACCAACATAAAAAAAATACGAATCATCTATTAAAAGGGCAGATTTACTGCTGTCACCCATTACATCATCACTGCTTACACGATACATTGATGCACCAGTTAGTTTATAAAGTAATCCATCTTTTAGATAATAGTTATTTTCAGAGTTACTCAAAATAATGCTCCAAAATTAAAAATAGTCTATACTATTTCCCTCAATATATTTAACAGGGGAAACATTTGTGCCGTTTCTTTGAACAAGCAGATGATAGTAAATATTATCATCTCCTATATTTAATTCAAGTTTAATATAAAATAAAGAAGATTTTACATCAATGTATGGCAAAATCTTACTATATTCATCCTGCATAGCAGAGCCCATTAACTGATATATTGCAGAAACATCTTTAAAAGGCTCTGTTTCTCTTGTGGAAATAATATCTTCCACATAAGGAATAAGTTCAGGAACGAATGCTTTTATTACTTCGGCAGAAGCCATATTTAAATTTATTTTATTATTATCACCTGCTATTGAAACATAAGGCGTTAGTTTTTTATATTCATCTTTAAATGATGGAATAAAAGCAAGTTCTGCCAAAGTTTGCAGCTGTGATGATTTTGCACTGTATGGTGCACTGTTTATATCAAATCGTTCGCCTGTTGGGTCAGATGAACCTACCCATGTTTTAAGGTCATAAATATCGGATTCTGTAAGTTCTAGTTCAGATAAAAGGGTAGTAACTGCATTTTCTGTTCTTTCCTTTAATTTTTCATCATTTGATACAAGACCTGCCAGCGGCACTTTTGCATTAAGTGGCATCATATAAACTGTCATAAAGCCGTTATCAAGTGGTATTGGCGGGATTTGTGCCCAAATATCAGAGGATGAGTCATAAGTTTCTTCATCATACTGAAAAGCCATTTCTAATGCTTCCACTGCAGTCATAGCATATATGGCTCCCTGATAATCATTCTGAAGAGTAATAACTGTGCCGTAAGCATTCATTGTTTTTTCATGTATAAATAATACTAATGTTGTGCTGGCTGCTATAATAATTAAAACAGTTACTAAAATAGAGCCTTTTTTCATATTTTTATTCATTCAAGTATTATCCATTGTTCGGGCAACTGGTATAACTATCTGATGCTCATTTATTTTTACAGTAATATTCATCATTTTAGCATTTGCAGCTGCATCTTCTTTATATTCTGTGCCGTCATAAAATGTGGCAGAAAATTCTGTTACATTTGGAATAATACGCATTTCCATACTAAAAGCTGTATCATTATTTTCTTCTTTTCTTATAAGATAGTTTTCATCATCTATATAATATGTAATATCTACAGGCAGTGCTTTATTAAAACGCATACTATTCTGTGTTGAAAATTTAAGCCTGTAAACTTGACCTGATTTATCAAGAGATATAGAATTTCCTATCATCATTCTGGCATCCATATTCATAAGCCTTGTAAGTGATTCCTGAAGAATAATATTCCTGCTTTGAGTAATAGAGCTGTCACGCATATTGGCAATAGATGAAAAAATAGAAAATACACCAAGAGCAACAATGGATGATATTGCTGCAGCTATAAGCAGCTCTAAAAGAGTAAATCCTTTTTTCATCACATTCCAAACCCTGTGCCGCCTGAAGCTTTTTCATAATAAATAAATTTAGTGCTTGCATTACTGGTGGAAACAGTCATTGTGATTTTCTGCACCATAGGAACACCTGATGATTCTTTTAAAAAGGAATAGTAAACTAATGTGCCATTATAATCTTCCACTTCTTCATAAGCTTTGCTGGGAAAATTAATCTGGCGGCTTATTCTGTCATATCCTCTTTCTATAACAAACATTTTTTCTTTGGCAGAAATTAATGTTTTTAATGACATATTCTGTAAAGAATAAATACCAAGCATACTGATGCTAAGCACTGCAAGAGCAATCATTACTTCTAAAAGAGTAAAGCCTTTTTTTAATTTATTTAGCTTCATTATTCCTCAGTTTTTATACCTTGTAATCATAAGCAGTGGAATAGATTCTATTATTCTGCCATCATTAAGAGTTAATTCAAAATAATCACATATCCCATCAGGATATATTCTGATTGCATATTCATTGCCTTGAATTTGATAGCGGTTAATTACTGCATCTGTTACTTCTTTAATATCAGGTATTGTTTTAGTTTCTTTATCATGGTTTAATAAGTTGGCACTTCCTTTAAAGCCTGTAATAACAATAGGCTGTCCTAGTTCAATTGAGCGTTCCCATTCTGCTTTTATAAGCTTATCCATATAATCAAGCTGCGGGTCTATTCCTACACTTTTTGATGTCCATTTAGGAGTTAAGCTCATAAGCCCTATGCCTATAATAAGCATAACTATCATTATTTCCATTAAAGTAAATGCTCTTTTATGTTTTTGTATTTTATACATATATGAAAAACAAAGGGAATGCAGAATTTTTCAGCTTTCCCTTTATAAAAAATTACTGTCCTATTGTATATGATGCAATATCTGCGTTGTAGTTTTCACCGCCTTCCTGACCGTCTGCTCCAAATGAGATGATTTCAAAATCTCTATTTTCATCTTCAGTAGGGCTTCTGTATATGTAGTCGTTACCCCATGGGTCTTTTGGAACAGTAGTTGTTGAAAGATATCCACCCGGACTCCAGTTATTAGGAACAGGCTCTAACTCTGGTTTTTCAACAAGAGCCTGCAGCCCTTGGTCAGTAGTAGGGTAATTGCCGTTATCAAGTTTATACATATTTAAGCCGCTTTCTAATGCCTTAATATCGTTTACAGCTTTTGTGACTCTTGCTTTATCTGGTGCACTCATAATTTTTGGACCAATGAAAGTAGCTAAAAGCCCTAAAATAACAAGAACAACCATAAGTTCTATCAGTGTAAACCCCGGACGCATTCTTCTTTTTTCCATATTTAACAACCTCTTTCAATTTATTTAATTTACCAGAAAAATATCATAAATCATTAAAAAAATCAATAAATCATTTAATTTTTAAAATTATTGTGCAATAATTTATATATATGAAGAAATATTTTTTTCCACTAATAGTCTTTATCTCTGTTTTACTATATTTTATATGCTGTATATATCTTTACGGCATATCCAGTATATCTGTATATAAT
>CAMWVK010000188.1 GCA_947177675.1 uncultured Mucispirillum sp. | reverse complement strand
GTATAGGATTAATGAGCATTTCAAATATCTTAAATACAAGAAAGCTGTCTATTTCTTTTGAGTTTTTTCCTCCTAAAACTTTAGCTATAGAAAAAGTGCTTTTTGATACTATAGATTCTTTACAGGAAGAAAATGCAGATTTTTCGTCAGTAACTTTTGGTGCAGGCGGTTCAACTGCTGATAAAACTTTTGACTGGATAAATTATATTCAAGATACATGTAAATATGAAACAATGATGCATATTACATGTGTTGGTTTTGATAAAGTTACACTTGATAATATTTTAGTAAAGCTTGAAAATGCAGGTATAGAAAATGTGCTTGCACTTCGTGGCGATATACCAAAAGGCAGCAATTTAAGACATGGTGATTTTGAATATGCTTCTGATTTAGTAAGTTATATTGCAAACCGCGGCAATTTTTGTATAGGTGTTGCAGGTTATCCAGAAAAACATCCAGAGTCCCCATCTTTTGAAAAAGATATAGAGATGCTGAAATATAAAGTAGATATGGGAGCATCATTTATAATTACTCAGTTATTTTTTAATAATGAATTTTTTTACAGGTTTAGAGAGCGTGCAGAAAAAGTAGGTATAAAAGTGCCTATTGTGGCAGGAATAATGCCTATTGTAAATTTCTCTCAGATAGAAAGATTTAAAGTAATGTGTTCAAGCTATATACCAGAAAATTTAGTTAAATCAATGGAAGGCAAAAGTGAGGAAGATATTGCATCTATTGGTATAGATTATGCTGTTAACCAGTGCGAAGATTTAGTTAAAAATCAGGTGGCAGGTATTCATTTTTATACATTAAACAGGTCTCATGCTACAAAACGCATATTAGATAAACTTCATTTTTTATAAAATTCAAAGAATATCATACACAATCACAACTACTCGTTTAACGAGTAGTTGTGATTTATATAATTAACTAATTCTTCTTAAATTTATTACAAATAGAATAATTACAACCCCTATAATTATCATTGCAATACCAAGCACAAGGCTGATATATACAGAAACTATTTTAGGAACGGCAGCAATTAAAAGTGCTAAAAGAATACCTATAATACCGCCAGTCATTAAAGACTTCCATGCAGGATAATTTCTTTTTTTCCATTCAATTGCTGTTACAACGGTAGTAATACTTTTTAATGCTATCCAAAAACCTACTAATAATGGAAGCAGATTTTCAAGGGCAGACTGGCTGCTTAAAAGCATAATACCAAGTATAATAGAAATACCGCCTTCTACTAGATAATATACAGCACCTTTAAAATCACGCAGGCTTATAAATAGAAATATATTTGTAAGCCCTGAAACAATCATTAATATGCTTATTATAAGAGCAAATGCAGTCATTGTACCTGCAGGGTTCATAATAATAATGACACCAAAGATTATAAAAAGCACTGAAACAATAATACCTGCTAAATAACTTGAACTAGACATAATATCTCCTTAAAAGTGATATGAAAACCCAATAGTATATTTAAGCTGCTGCATATCAAGTGAATCTGATATACTGCCAACACCTGTTAAATCTAAATTAAATTTAGGATTTTGAGCATAAGTATATCTGAACTCAAAAAATGCACCCCATCTGCCATCTTTTGTAAAAAGATATTCAACACCAGCAAATGCATCAAACCCTATTAACTGGCTGTTTTGTGTAAAATCTCCATAGTAAACACCACTATTTGTGCCATCAGAAATATTAAATGTAGCAAAATTATATGATATACCAATACCTATCCATGCATTAACTATATTTGATGATGTCATATAAGCAAGATTTAATGCAATAGGTGCCATATTTGCTTTACCCTTTATATTTTGATTTTTTGTAGTAAAATCACCGCTAATATAGTCAGCACTAAAGCCTATGGAGAAATTGCCCCAAAAATCATTTAATATATTATAATATACAAAACCGCCACCGCCTGGGGCTAAATCACCCCATGCATTAGATATTCTATCTGTTAAATTACCAGTAACAGCTACCATACCATACCTTTTTGCATATCCGTAGTTGTATGGTTTATCAACTCTGTCATCAGCAAAAGCAAAACTGTATGCAAATGATAAAATAATAATTACTAACAATATTTTTTTCATTTGTATGTTTAGTCCTCAATTAAATCCGCTGGGTCTATTGGATACTGCCCTGTAAAACATGCAAAACAGAAATTATTATCAATAAGCACTTTTTTCATACCTTCAAGGGAAATATATCCAAGAGAATCAGCCCCTATAAATTTTCTGATTTCTTCTTCTGTATGAGTATTAGATATAAGTTCTTTTTTAGTAGGAGTATCTATTCCATAATAGCATGGATAACTTGTAGGTGGAGCAGATATTCTCATATGTATTTCTTTTGCCCCAGCATCACGCAGAAGTTTCACTATTTTTTTACTTGTAGTTCCGCGGACAATAGAATCATCAACAACAACTATTCTTTTCCCATTAATAAGGTTTTTAACAGGATTAAGTTTTATTTTAACACCAAAATCACGGATATTTTGTGATGGCTCAATAAATGTTCTGCCAACATAATGGTTTCTAATAATGCCAAGCTCAAAAGGTATTTTGCTTTCTTCAGAATATCCTATAGTAGCAGTGATACCAGAATCTGGCACAGGTATAACAATATCAGCATTTACAGGACATTCTTTTGCAAGTATTCTGCCAAATCCTTTACGCACTTCATAAACTGATTGACCAAACATAAAAGAGTCAGGTCTTGCAAAATATACATGTTCAAAAACACATGGTGCAGGGTGTTCCAGTTTATTATTAGGAAAATATGATTTTACACCGCTTGCATCAACAACAACCATTTCACCAGGTTCAACTTCTCTAACAAAATGGGCATCAATTAAATCAAGAGCGACTGTTTCGCTGACAAATACATAGCCATCTTTCATCATACCCATAGCAAGTGGGCGGACACCATGTGGGTCACGCATAGCAATCAGTTTATTATCAGCCATAAATACCATAGAGTATGAGCCTGTTATTTGAGTCATAACATTGGAAAGGGCTGTAATTAAATCTTCATTTTTTAATCTTTTAGCAAGTAGATGTATAATAGTTTCAGAATCTGTTCCAGTAGAGAATATTGCACCATCTTGAATAAGCTGTTTACGGATTTTAAAAGCATTTACTAAGTTACCGTTATAAGCAAGAGCACAATCACCTATTGGCAGTTCTGCTATAACTGGCTGGAGACTTCTTGCTGAAAAAATACCGTCAGTAGGGTATCTGTTATGACCTATAGCTATTTTGCCAGGCAATTTTTTAAGACGCTTTTTTGTATAAACATCAGCAACTAAACCTTTTCTTTTTTCTGAATTAATATGTTCGCCATCATAGGCAGCAATACCTGTGCCTTGCTGACCTCTATGCTGCAGAGCATATAAGCACAAATAAACTAAGTTAGCAGCCTCATGGTTGCCATATACACCAGCTATTGCACATTCATCATAAAATTTATCACTACCTGCAATCATTATAACACCTTTATAATTATTTGATTTATCTATATAACATAAGAGAATATAAATGTCATTAAATTTTATAAAAAATAATTGCTTTTTTTCACATTTAGTAGTAGTTAATTGAAAAATAATAATTATAAACAGTATTAAGAAATCTATGGTGTTTTATGGCACTTATTAAAAATAGAAAATTTGCGTTACAATTATTTTGTATAGTTGCCTTATATCTCACATGGGGTGTTGTATATCTTAGTATAAAATTTGCACTTGTTTCTTTTCCCCCAGTTTTACTTTCAAGTATCAGATATATTTCTGCAGGCTCTATATTTTTACTTTGGTCATTTTTTATTAAAAAAGATAGAAAGCTGCCTGCAAAATCTCAGTTTATGACTATTTTTTTTGCATCGTGTATGATGATAGTTATAGGTGGTGCTTTTTTAAATATATCAGGACTTTACATTAATTCTGGCACAATTGCTCTTATTATGGGCTCTATACCATTATGGATGGTTATTGTAAGCTGGCTTATAGGTTATGATAAAAAACCTTCTGCATCTGTATTTGCTGGATTGATTGGCGGTTTTATTGGTGTTGGCGTGCTTGCTGTATCAACTGGTATTACTGGCGGCTCTAATGCTGTAATTGGCATTATAACAATATTTATATCTATGGCAGGCTGGGTGGCAGGATCTATATTTTTAAAACGCAGACATTCTGATATGAATATGGTTAAAAGTCTTGGTTTTCAAATGGTTACGGGTGGCTTAGTAATGCTTGCCATATCTTTTTTAATAGGTGAGTGGGCTGGTTTTCATCTATCGGAAGTTACATTAAAAGCCTTTTTAAGCACTCTGCATTTAATATTTTTTGGCTCTATTGTAGGTTATACATGTTATGTATGGCTTTTATATAATACACCTACTCATATTGCCATATCTTATGCTTATGCAGAGCCTGTTGTTGCAGTTATAGTGGGGGCTTTATTTGGAGGAGAGCCTATTAGTTATGTAACTATATTTGCTTGTGTTTTTATAGTAATT
>CAMWVK010000187.1 GCA_947177675.1 uncultured Mucispirillum sp. | reverse complement strand
TATAAAGCTCATATTTCAGACGAAGTTTTTGAATTTTCAAAATTAAATAATATTATATGTAAAAGGAGTAAATATGAAAAATTTACTAGAAAAATTAAAGGCTTTTTTTAGCAGAAAAGAAGATGCTGAAAAAGGTCAGGCAGGTAGTGAGACAGCTGAAAATACTGCTGGGGCAAAACAACCTGGACGCTTTAAAAGGTTATGTTTAAATATTAAAGCTTATGCAAAAAGAAAACCTTCTGCTTTTGTTGCTATTATAGTTGGTATCGTTTTTGTTCTACTGCTTGTTACTTATGAAGCACTTCACTTAACAAGTACTCCAGAATTCTGCGGCAAGTGCCATGTTGAAACAGAAACTGGTGCAGGTGCTGAATATTACACTTGGAAAAAAAATATACATGCTGCTGTAAATGTTGGCTGTATAGACTGCCACGGCAAACCTGGTTTTTTTGGCTATATGAGAGCTAAAATAGGCGGTATGTATGACTTATATAGTGAAATGGTTCATTCTAAAGAAAATAAAATGGCTATCTTAACAGAAGGTGCTACAAGTAAAGAATATGATGCAAAACTTGTTCCAAATGACAGGTGTTTAATATGCCACTCTGATGATGAGAACAAACGCATTAGAAAAAATACAATAATGTCTTTCTTTGGCGTTAAAATGCGTAAAGTAGATGCAGTTAAGAATCCAGAATTTAGAGAGCTTAATGGCTTAAAAGATATATATAATGATGAAATGCCAAACATTTCTTTCAGCCATGATAACCATGTTAATACATTGGGTTTAAGCTGTATGGAATGTCATAAGGGTGTTGTACACGGTGGTGAATTCCAAAACAAACCTAAAATGGAAGACTGCTTTACATGTCACGATGCAAAAAGAGAGCAAAATCCTGAAATCATAGCTCCAGAAAATGATGCCTGCAGCACTTGCCATATAACAGTTGCTGCTATGCATGAAGGCACATTATTATTAGAAGAAGGAGAAGAACCAACTCCACCATCAATGATGGCTGACCTTGGTGTTTATGGTGCTGAAAACTGTGCGGCATGCCACATGGATGGTGCATTTGATTTGCCTTCTGCTGCAACATGCGGACCAACATGCCATGGTGAAGATGTGGACTATGGCTTTATGTATGACGAGATAAGAGCTCAGTTTGATGCTCTTAAAGCACCACTTGATACATTAAATATGCAGTTATATGGTGCCCTTGGTAAAATGACAAAAGAGCAGCATGCAAAATTTAATGAATTTAAAAATTACTATGAAATACTGGCTAATGATAATTCAAAAGGTATCCATAACGACAGTATTTATATTAAAGCTGCAGAGAAAGCTTCAGAAATTGGTAACGAGCTTGCTTCAAGTTTAGGTATTCCTGTAGCTGCACCAGAAGAAAATCAGGAATAGATAATCTAGTATTTTTTAAGATATGATATAAGGGGCGAAAATATTATGTTTTCGCCCTTTTTTATTTTTTATGTTATTTTGCTTGATTTATTAGGTATATATTTTATAATTAGTATTGGAGTAGTGCATGACAAAAGATGATAAAAAAATAGTCCGTAATGTAATTTTATTTTGTATTATATTTTCAGTATTTTTTACAGTTTACAGAGTATCATCTCTGCTTGATAAGAAGTATAAAGACAATAAGCAGATAGATAATAATTCCACAGCTGCATTTTCTTCTAAAAGTATTGAAAATAACAGTGCTCCAAAAGGTTATGATAGTATTACTGGTGCAAATGTGATGCAGTCAGATAATTATACACATGTAATCAACAGCAGTCCATTAATGCAGGAAAATACAAACTTTGCAGATAATGACAGAAATGTAATCAACTCTCTTTCAGATTTAAATAAAGATGATAAATCTATAGCTAACCCGTATGATAATCTGGATAGTATGCTGTATGCTGCAGCAGTAAAAGGTGAGTTTGAGAATGTCCGTAGATACATTGATATAGGTGCAAATATAAATAGTGTAGATAACAGTGGAAGCACAATAATTTACCGTATGAGCCTTTTAAAAGATTTATCTATGGACCAGATGAACTGTATAAATTATCTTTTATTAAAGGGTGCTGATGCTAATAAGGAAAATTATAATGGCTATACACCATTAACTGCTCATCTTTCATCAAACCTTTTTAATAAAGAACTTTTAGACAGGCTTTTACAGCATAATGTGGAAATAAACAGCCCTGATTTTGATGGCGATACACCACTTCATTTTGCAGTTATGAATAATAATTTAGAAGCTGTAGAATATTTGTTAGAAAATGGTGCAAATACTAATGTAAAAAATAAAGATGGAATTACACCGCTGCATATTGCAGTGAAAGAAAAAAATTATGATATTACTGGTATCCTGCTGTCGTATGGTGCTGATAGAAATACAAAAGATATTGATGAAATAAGTGCTCTTGATATTGTAAAAGCAGGCAGCGATATTGATTTGTTTAAGCTTTTCAGCATAACTCAGGAAGATATTAAAAGAGATAAATTACTTGATGAGCTGCAGCAGGCAGTTATTAATAATATTTCCAAACCAGCAGTTAAAGCAATAAAAGAAAATGTTGATAAAGGTTTTTATAACAGACCTGTTAAGCAGGATAAGGGTACATCATCTATTGACGGCAAATTTGTTGGGGAAAATCCAACACCATTAATTGCTGCCTTATATTTTGGGTATAATGATATTGCAAAAGCTCTCATAAATATTGGTGCAGATGTAAATAAGCCAAATAATTATCCATTTTATTCTCCATTAATGGTTGCAGCAGAAAGCGGTAATAAAGAAATGGTTAATCTGCTTTTAAATAAAGGAGCAGATGTAAACTATCAGTCTAAAATGGACGGCATAACAGCATTAAATGTTACAACTAATGCTGATATTGCAGATATTATATTAGAAGCAAAAGCAGACCCAAATATGGCAGCTAATGCAGCCTGCCTTTCTGCATTACAAATGGCAGTTATTAATAATAACTATGATTTGGCAGAAGTTCTTTTAAAATATGGGGCAGATGCAAACCATGTAGATTGTAATGAATATAAGCCTGTTATAGCTAATGCAATAGATACTGGCAACCCAGCAATAGTTCGGCTGCTTTTAAATTATAATGCTGGAGTAAATACTGAAGTAGGCGAGGATTTATCAATAAAAGTAATAGATTATGCAGTTCAGAAAGGAAACAAAATGATTATAGATATGATTAATGAAAAACTGCACTCATCTATGCCTAAAAAACAGGAAGTTATTGAAGAAGATAACGCATCATCTCTTATTAAAAACAATGTAAATCAGGATAATAACACAATAAACAGTAATATAAAAGATAATAAGTCAGATAATATATTAATAAAAGAAAATGCTGAAAAAAAAGTAAACAAAAATGATAACAGCTCGTCAAATGAAATAGATAATATTATGAATGATATTGTTAACAGCCTATAATTTTTTAGTATCTACTTTATCCTCAATTTTTTAAACTATGATTAAAAAAGCTGTTATTAATAAAATATGTATATGCAAAATATCTTAAACTATCTATTCTCCGCAAATCTCACAAATCAAGTTTTCGTTATTTCATTCCTTATGCTCCAATTCCTTTCATAAGAAATTAAGTTGCAAAGATAATGAAATAATATGGGAGCATTCTCTAAAAGCGGAAATAATAACATATTATTATATAGTTATAAGTGTTATTGCAAAAAAAAGGGTGAAGCAGTTTAGTATATATTGCATTTAATAAATTTATATGTTAAAAATTTTGAATATATTATATGGAGAGATTTATGGAAAATTCATCAATTTTAGATAACAGTAATAATGAAAATAGCTTTAAAGAAGAAAAGTCAAAAAGAAAATTTAATAAAAAAATTCTTATTGTCTGTTCGTTAATAACTATTTTAATTATTGCAGCAGTATATTTTGTTATAAGTAATAAATATGCAAAAATAATAGAAAATTATCTTAATGAACAATTACTAGAAACAACAGCTGATTATGGTGAGAGATTTAGTTATAAGCCATTTAAATGCAGTGGTATTAAGGAAATAAAATGCAGCACTGATTTTATTGAGTATGATGATGGAATGCAAAAGTTTTCAGTAAAGAATATATTATTTACAGCCTTACCATCAGTAACTGATTTAAAGACAGCAGCATCTGGCAGTATTGAAATCAGCTCTGTTTATGCAGAAAATAATTTAAAATCTAATGATATTATTATGCTGAATTTTAATTGTTCAGATAATATAACACTATTAAGTGAGCGTTCATTACTTGCTCATAATGCAGTATGTGATTCTAGTATAAATGATATACATTCAAAACAGATAAGTAAATTTTATAATAAAGATGATTTATATGCTAAAAACAGCAGTATGATTGGTGTCTTAAAAGATTTTAAAGACCATGATGTAAATGTTATCAATATGTTTACTGATGCTATGGTAATAGAATCTTCATTAAGTGTTATAGAAAGCTCTGATTTATTTGAGAATATATTGGAAATAACTAAGTCACTTTTTAAAT
>CAMWVK010000186.1 GCA_947177675.1 uncultured Mucispirillum sp. | reverse complement strand
ATTTAATATATTATAAGAAAAATATTGTTTTTATCTGTTTCTTTATTAAGTTATTATATCTTTTTTCTTGCACCTGATTAAATAAAGTATATAATAAACAGTATGAGAAAACTTGTATATATATTATTTTTAATATTATTGTCAGTAAATTTGTATGCACAAAATATAGGTGGTCCTATTGTGCGTGGAGTAGAGCCCAAAGAGCCAAAAGTTCATGGAGACCCAAAACTTTTAGACCCATTTAATAATCCAGATAAAATTGACGAGCCCTATATAGAAGACCCAGATATGACGAGAATGGAGCTGCCATTTAAAGAGCCTGAAATATTATTTGACAGAGAGCTGCAGGATGAAATGCTTAAAAGGTATTATGAAAAAGAGCCTGAAGCCCCACTTTTATTTGAGCCGGATTTAAGATATAAAGACCCAATGGCAAAAGAACCTGAACCTTTAATAGTTGTGCCTGATGAAAGAAACATTGGCAAATGCCCTAAAGGGCTTAGATGCAATTAATGAGCAGGGCTTATACCTAATCCTATAAGCATCATTTTAACACCCATTGCCACAATAAATACCTGCATAATACGGGCTGTTACAAACAGAACCAGTTTTCCAAGCACTCTTTCTAAAAATGAGGCAAAGTAGAAAAGTACAGACATAAAAAAGAATGCTGCCAGTATCCCTGCAATAGTGTTTCTCATACCGCCTTCTGCTGCCATGACTATTATAGTAGAAAGTGTTCCGGGACCTATAAGCATAGGGAATGCCATAGGAATAATAGAACGCCTTATTAATTCTTCTTCGCTCATATCCTGATAATGTGAAAAATCGTTCACAGTGCCGGGAAAAAGCAGATTTTTAATACCCATCACTACAAGGATAAGCCCGCCTGCAATTCTTAATTCGTTAAGGGATACTCTAAACATATAATCCATTACAACAGGACCTGCAAAAAGAAATATCATAACTATAACAAATGCTGTAATAATAATATTTCTGAAAAGATGCTGTCTTATTTTTACTGGCATACCGTCAGTCATAGAAATAAACTGTGGCAGGTTGCCAAAAGGGTTCATAACTGCAATAATTGCAATAGCTGCTAAAAATACTGCATATATAGCTGATTCAATATTGGTAAACATAATTTTCACTGCCTTATAAAAAATATTTTATGCAATATATACCTTTTTAAATTAATAGCAAGCATAAATATACCAAAACACCTTCTTTTTTACATTGAAACCTAACCAAAGCTGTATGTTAGCACCCATTTTTAAATATGAAAATAGAGAAACAATAAAATCAGACAAAAAAGATATTTTTTAGTTGCAATTTTGTAAAAATTATGTAATATATAATAATTAAGACTTTTTGAAGGGCAGCTGTTTTGTCATCTATATCTAATATTTGTTTACTGGTGCTTTGCCCTTTTATGTTTTTTACTTTGCATTATCTTAATAAAAAAGTCCACTCATAACCATATGTTTAAAAAACTGATAATAATAGATAACTCCTATATTGATAAGTATTATTTTTTATATGAAATATGATTTATACCTTTATTGATTTATATTTTATCTAATATAGATTAATAAGGCTAAAATATATAAGGAGGTTTTATATGAGGTTTATTTTCACGGTATGTATCACTGCCTTGGTATCAGCCTTTATGCTGCTTTCAGTAACAGAGAGCTATGCATATAAAGGTGATGAGTATATCACACCAGACAGCTGGAATAGACATATCACATCAAATGGCATAAAGTCATCTATGAATGGCATATCATTTGGCGATACCGGTTTGCTGAAAATAGGCTTAACTACCCGTGCTAAATTAAGGTTTAGTGATGAAACAGACTTTCCCATTTATCAATATGCCCGCCTTAGGTTAAGCGGTGTGCAGGCAGGGGAAGGTGAGTTTATTCTTAATCTTAATATGCGTGGAGCCTATGATGACCAGCCTGAAATAGGCGACAGAACATACCACAGATTTTACAGCGGCTTGTATGCTTCCCGCTCTTATAATGAATACACTAGAAGTGTAAAATCATTAGATGGTGATTTCAGGATATATCAAGGTAACATTGAGCTTAAAAATGTTATACCTATTACAGATATTTCTTTGGGCAGGATATATTTACAGCAGATAGACGGCTATAAGATAGACGGGGCAAATATTAAGGTAACACCATCAGACTATTTTAATATAGGCATCTATTACGGTCTTCCTGTCAGCTATTACAGCAATTTAGAAACTCAGGTGGCAGGTGCAAATATTGAAATACCAGTTGAAAGCTCTGGAACAAGCATAAAATTAGCATACAGCTATTTTATGAGTATGAATGGGGGGGGGAATCCGGAAACCCAGATTGCTAGAGCAAGACTAGACCAGTCATTAAATTTCACTCCAATATCAGCATCCTTCTATGCAGAAGGAGACTTAATCGGCGAAGCTTTTGTATATGAAATTGGTTTTGATGCAGACATACATGCAAGCAAAACAGGAATTTCAGCATATATAAACGGTCAAGCTACACATAATCCAAATCCTATAAACACATATGTTTCTTTATATGAAGGTATTTTAAGCTCCAGCGAGTATGTTATGGGCGGTTTTAAAATATCACAAGGCATAATAGATAAACTTCTTTTAGGCATCGGCTATGAGGGCAGGTTTAATTTCAGCACTGCTTATGGTGATAGAGATTACCACAGAGTATTTGCCAATCTTGATTTAGTAGGTTTAATTCATAGAAACAACTATTTAAGCTTAATTGTAGATTATTACAATGTTCCAGAAATCAAACATCAAAATGGTAACGAAAAAGTTGTGGGCGGTTTTAGAATGACACAGGTTTTTCTTGATAATTTAGAAGGCTGGATAGGTGTAAATGTGCAGAATTTCCAATATAGAAACAGCCCAGTTAAAATGAACGGTATGCGTGGAGTGTGGGATGAAATCAACCAGCGTAAAAACAGTGAAAACACAACACTGGCATATATTGGTGCTGTATATAGACCAGTAGACTGGTGTGCATTACAGCTGGACTATGTATTTGAATATGCAGACCTTTTTAAGAATGCAGATTTACAGCCAGACAGCCACACATTAGAAATGTGGGTCAACTTTATATGGTAAGGGAGCAGTAATATGAAAAAAATATTTGTAATAACTGCACTTATGCTTGCAGTAACAGCTGTATATGCAATAGACAGCACAAAACCAGCATATCATACTTCTGACTGGGAGAAAAAACACGGTCAGGCTGCAAAAGCTAACGATAAAGAATGTTTTACCTGCCATGAAGAAAGGGTGGAATGTATTTCATGCCATGAAGATACTCCGCCTCGCAGTCATACATCGTCATTTGTAAACAGAACTCACGGCATAGAGGCAAGGTGGAATAAAACATACTGTCAGACATGTCACAGGCAGGATTACTGCGATTCTTGTCATGAGAATTCATTTCCTTTAAGCCACACTAGGTCTGGTTTTGGTGATCCAGCAGCTTCTGGCTTTCACTGCAAAACAAGCTGTCAGCTGCCAACATCAAACTGGAAAAGTACACCAGCCCAAAACTGTATCGTATGTCATAAAACAAGACCTGTAACAACTAAATCAGGCATACCGCATCCACAAAATGATGCTGATATGTATTAAAACAATTATAAAGGAGTAGAAAAATGAAAAAATATGTATATTTAATAATGATTGCAGCTATGCTGTTTTTAATTAGTGCTTGTGCAGAGCAAGACTCTAATGATGATTTATATGGTGGAAATGCAGATAACCCCGGCTATTCAGCAGGTCACTATGTGTTAGATAATTCCAGTATTTTTACTGGCGGTAGTCCTGCTACTGGCGGTCGTCTAAATGCAAGTATTACTAATGTAGACCAAACTGAATATAATAGCATTAAAGATAATGCCACTGCATTAAAATATGATTTTGAAGATTATGGGAATAGAAATTTTAATTTGTTATACAGATGGAAATATTCTATAGTTTATAGTGATGACAAAACAAAAATGTATGACCCAACAATACAGGCTGGCAGATTACCTGAAAATGGGGCATATATTCCTAAACCTAATGAACTTGTAAGACAAGATACTATACCTGTGGTAACTATGTCAGGCGTTTCTTTCCCACATGAAACTCACCGTCATGTACTTGCTGGTATAAATTTTATGGGTAAAGATGGTAAACATTTTGTTCCTATTAGAAATTGTATGGTATGTCATCCTAACTTTGATTTTCATAATTATGAGACTCCTAGTGCAATATTTATGCAGGATAATTTGACAAAAGGTAATAAAACAATTCAAGGTGCAACTCTTGCAACTAACCCAGCTCACGAGTTTTGCTGGAACTCATGCCACACTAAAATTGCAGAGCCAACAGCAGCACCTAAAACATCAGACTGTAATACATGCCATAGGATAATGAAATCTGGTAACATAACATACCCATAGGCAACACAACCATAAAATTATCTATATATTAAATGTGGCTTATATTATAAGCCACACAATTTATACCGCTTTGTTACTT
>CAMWVK010000185.1 GCA_947177675.1 uncultured Mucispirillum sp. | reverse complement strand
TAATCGAAAATCTGGCTGTGTGCCAGCTTCGCATTTCTACCTCCTTCCTATTCGGCGGGAAATGCTTGCGTCGCAAAATGCGCTCCCCCTTGTTTTTATGATGCAAAATATCTTCTTCCAAACATATAAGGTTTTGGAATAATTGTACCCAGAGAGCCAGAAGATATTGTTTGTAATGTATAGTTAGAATGTACTTCAACAGCTCCTGCACGAGCTAATTCTGAAAAGCCTAAGATAGCACTATCAACAAGAGAATCTGTTTCTAAACCTTTCTCTTTAACTTCTGTTTCATCTAAACTTTCAGCACGTAAATACATTACATCAAGTCCGCCAGTATATGCTCCATCAAGCTCTGGAGCAAGTACCCATGTTAAATTAGGATAGCTTTCTGCAATAGCTGCTTTAATAGATTTATTACCTATCTGATTTATTAATGATAATAAGCCATTTCTTCTGTTAGATATTGCAAGAACCATCTTACTATTAGGTAAAACATGCCCTTGAGCTCTGGATATAACTTCCTCAATCAAACCTACAACATCTTTATAAAATTTCTCAAATGTTGCATCAGCTGTTGTAGTTTCTGTTGCTTGATAAGCTGGCAAATCAGGGTTATTTAAAACTCCATAAATAGGATATTTTGAACCCTCTGGGATTCCTGGCACACCAGTAAATGCAATATCATTAAATGTTATTGCAAGTCTTTCAAGCCCTGTGCTCATATTATATGCTTCACCATTTATACGAGCTTGTGCAAGCTGAGCATTTTTTAAACTGCCATTCACTACATTTACAGAAAATCTTTTATGCCCTGTATAGATATATGTTGGGTTCATACCAACTATTGGAGCATTACCTACATCAGAATAATCTGATGTTTCTCCTTTACCTTCAATAATTGGAATTAAAAAATCTTGCTGTTCAAAATCCAGCAGCTTCATTCTCCTGCCAATTACTTCATCTGCGGTTCTTTTTCTAGTAATAATAGAAACTATATGTTGTGATAATTGTGTAAGAATACCCGCAGGCATATTAACATTTGGAGTGGTAAGTCCACCAAACCCGCCATCCATAGTTTTTATACCATTAAAAATACCAGCAGCTTGATACTGCTTTAATTCATTTTGTGTAATGATTGTTCTACTCATTATTTTCTCCTATTTAACTAAGAAAGCTATATCACCAGGTTCACAGCCTTGTTTAACATTCCAGCCTGTATCTGTATTGCCAACAGTCCCTGATGCTGTAGCTGATGCAAATACTAATGTGCCATCACTTTCTTTAATGTAAACTTTATCTTGAAATGTTGCTGCTGCTGTAGATGTATTAGTAACAGCAATAACTCCAAATACTGCAACAGTAACAGGCGTACCAGCTGGGAGTGTTACGCCCTCATCAGCACTATTGTAATATTTATCATTTACAATGATTCCAATAACTCCACTTGTACCAGCGGCATTTATACAGCCATCAACTTTTGTTCCTTTACGAACAAAACTGCCGACTTTACATTTATCATCTTCTGTTACCATTTGCTGCATCAACGAATGAGTATTTATAGCTTCTACAATATCCCCAGGATTTGCTACCCCCATTGTTGCTTTAATTTCTCTTTGAAATCCCATAATTTTCTCCTTATTTTACAAAGTTACTTAAATTATTTTTTACTGCACTTGAATATGGAGCTGCATCATAAGTAGGTTGTGATTTATCTACTGCCTTGATATACGCTTTAAAACTTGGTTTAGCATCACTAACTCTTACTTTATCACCAGTTAAGACTTCATAAGCATACTGATAAATTTCGTCCGCACTTAAACCTGCCATATTAAATGAGCCAGTCCATTTTTCCACATCCTGATATGCTGCTATTGCATCTTGAGTGCGTTTTCTTTCATTTAAAATAGCCTTACTAATTTCTGCATCCATTGTCTTTTTACTAATGCCAGGATAAGAATCTGATACTTGCTTTGTATCATCTTTCTTTTCTTCAACATCATCATCTTCAGCATGCTCAGGCTCTTTCATTTCTTGACTTAAATACTTATCAAAAAGAGATGAAAAACTTTTATATGCTTCTCGCATAGTTTCCATGTCACTATCTAATGATTTTTTGTCTTCATCATCAGCATCTGCCATATCACTGTCGCTTGTTTCTGATGGCTCATATCCAAGCTCCTCTGCCTTTTTTAAAATTGTTTTAAATTTTTCTTCTTCACCACCTTCAAAATCGGTATCAGGCTTTACAGCAATCGCCACAATATCTCTGATAAGCTCACGCTTATCAACATCATCTGTTTTGCTTGTGATGCATTCATCATATGTTTTTTTAACATAAGATAATGCACCCAACGCATTTCTCATAAATCCTTTTTTCATGTCTATTTCTCCTACATTAGCTGGAAGGGGGAAATTCCGATTTTCCCCCTTTCCACCTTCCCCCATCGGCAAGGTGGCACTCCGAACTTGTGTGAAAGTTCTTCGTTCCAGTCCATTTATTTTATTTTGTTCAAGCGTAGCAAAATCACATTTTTGCGGAGCTTGTCCAGATAAGCGGGGGTGGTTGGGACGGGGGACGGCGTTTAAGTCCCCCGCCCAGTCGTTTATTTTTACATCTTTTCCGCTTCTACCATTTTCCACTATTGCCAAATGATTATATTTAATATCTTCTTGTTTAAAGTTATATTGTTCACCAGCATACTCATCATTTTCTGCTATATATTTAGCAGTGTAACCTGGAGAGAGTTCCACAATATTTTTTCCAGTGATAGCTTCTATTGCATCTTTGTCATATATTTTTATGTCTGCAATTAAATAAGGCTCTTCCAATCTCACTTCACCAGAAATTGCACCCACTTTTAAATCTCTCTTTGATGGTTCTACCCATTCATGACCAAGCTTAACTGGCATACCTTCAAAGTCCTTCGCCGTCTTTTCAAGCTCTGCCCAAGGTCGGCACACTTTATATATTTCTCTGTCTTGCAGTTCATCGCTAATCTCTCTGCCCAGATAGTCAAACACTCCAGCCTTTGCTATTTTATTATCTTTAATTACCAAATATCCGTTTTCATCAAAGTATCTATTACTCTTTGTATCTAATGTTATTTTTTTCATATATTATCCTTATTTTTTCTTAACTAATATATAACCATAACCATCTGGGCTTTTTTTTATTTCTTCGTTTGTATCAGGTATCACACCAACAGCAATGCAGCGGCAGTTCGGTCTGTCTCCTGGTTTTCCATAATACATACCTCTTTTGGAGCTATAACTAATAATTGCTTCATTGCTGCCATACTTGAAAATTCTATGATTATTTTGTTTATGTCCGCCAATCCCATCTGAAACTCTTTCATCATCAGCAGTCAGCCATTCGTAGTATTCAATACCCAGTGCTACATTTTGAACTTGTTTGAAACTTTCAGCTGCTTTGTGCATCTGGTCTCTAGCTATAAATACAGCTCTATCTTTACTCACGCCTTTTATTCTTTTTAAACTTTTTATTAATTCTTTTTGATTACCAGAGATAATGCTTTGTGATAATGTTATCTGCATATCTTTTAAAACATGTTCAGGTATGCTTTTTATTAATGCTAAATTTTCACTTACTACTGCTTGCATTATTCTTTCATAATACTCGCCCGAGATAGAAAGGTTAGGGAACTCTTTTTTATAGCTGCCATAAACATATCTATATAAATTACTTAGCTCTTCATTACTCCAGTTTTTAGTTAAAAGTTCAGCTTTTGCAGAGTAGTAATCAAAGAGTGATGATAGTGTAGATGTAAAATCAACAGGCTCTTTTTTATTGCTTGGATATTTTGCAGTAATTTCTGCTCCTATTATTTTTAGCATTTCTTTCCATGGGTTTGCTTCTCTGCCTTTTTTTCCTGCATTTTTTCTTATTTCTTTTTTATTATCTTCTAAAAATTTATCCCAGAACTCAAAATCACCAGCAGCATCAAATGTTGTTATTTTATTATTTATTTTGTGCTGTGTAGAACTTTCACACAAGTTCGGAACAGCATCCATAAAAGCGGGGGAAGCTGGCGACTGTAAGGAGGACAGATTTTCCTGACCGAATAGGGAAGAAACAGAAAATCTGGCTGGGACAGGGGCTGACTTCCCAGCCTGTGCAAATTCTGATTCCTCATTAATCACTCGGGAATTTGGCAGTCCTCGCAAAAAACGCTCGCCCCTTACAACTTCTTCAAAAATAGCCATAACTAAACTGCTAAAATTTTCTACAACATCATCTGTAAAATCTTTTAACATTTTAGCGTATGCAGCAGCATAAGCTTCAGCTCTGATTTTTGGCATTTTTACTTTTACATGCTTTCTATTGAGTTTATCTTGCAGTTCTTTTAATTCCACTTATCATTCCTTTCATAAATCAAAATAAATTTGATTTATTCAGTCATTCACTTTTATTTTTAAATCCATCCGTGGATTTAAAAAACCACGCATTTACGGAGTAAATCCGCTAAATGCTTACGCAAGCGACGGTGCTTCCTGCACCTATACAGATACTATATTGAATTGTGCTTTATATACAGTTAAGGAAT
>CAMWVK010000184.1 GCA_947177675.1 uncultured Mucispirillum sp. | reverse complement strand
GTCAGATAATTTAAAAAGTGCTGATTTTTACTGGTGATTTCGAGGGTAGTCCCGAACCAGTTACCGAACATCTTTAGAGTATTTTTGAAAATTGTATGTAAATTTAATACAATTATAAAATAATTTTTAAAATGATTTGAATATTTAAAGTTGGTATGTGGATGGAATAGATGACCACTACAAAAGAACAGTATCTTTGTTTTAAAATGTAAACATACCCCCATAACAAAGACACCATAATACTGCACTATTACAGCATGAAAAGTGATGAATTGCACATAAATGCGACTTTTCCAGTAGTAGTTGCTCCCTGATATACTTTGTTAAACATTTAACAATATTAATATATACATGGTTATACATACTTATATTAATACTGTTATGATATGTGTGTAATATTATACTAACAGGCAATACCACAGGGGTTTATTAGGCGTTCGATATTTTTGTTAAATTTTTAACAATATTAAATTAAATTTAAACAACTACATATAAAGATGTATATAACTGCTATATATAGAACTAGAAACTTTTATACATAGTATTTAATACTATGTATAGCGATATAAAAAACTATAATATGCAGTATAATATATTGATATAAGTAGTAACAAAAACCTTAATATTGTTAAAAATTTAACAGAATCTATCTCTGGCAAAACTATATTGTTAATTTTTTAACAATATTTTCCCCTGAATTAAACCACCGCCACTATACCAGCCACAGCATACCTGCAATACAGGGCGTAAATTAACTAAAAACGCCTCTATTTTGCTTTAAAGTCCCTTTGCCTATACTTTATACCATCCACACAAAACAAGCCAAAAATACCCTTAAATTTAAGCAATAAGTCCAGTAATCCCAATAAGCACATAAATACCCGCATTATATCCAATATCTACTATATAATGGTTTTAGTCGCTTATTTGCCTTGCTCCTATTCTGTATTGTGTTTCTGGTAGCATAGAGCTACACAAACACAAATATAGCAGATAGGGCGTAGCAGTAGCAGCAAGAGCCACACTCCACGCCCAAAATATACATACACATTATTATACGCTGTCCATATTCTCTATATTGTCTGTATCTGTATTCTCTGCTCCATCTGGTAATACAAACCCCTTATTATCTAAATCCGCCTTTATTAATGCCTTAATGTAGCTATTTGCACTTTGTCCCGTTTGCTCCAAATATGCCTTTATCCTTTGCCCGTCTTGTCTTTCTGGTGGTTTATAAGATACTGCTAAATTAATACTTTTAGCGTTGTATTTTTTTTGTCCTTTTGCATTATACGCCATATTTTGTACCATCCTTTTTATCTATTTTGGTTGTATGTCTATGTACAATTTATATCCCATAGCATCGCAAATCCTCTTTATATCTGCATTATTAATATTAGCTTTATTAAGTATGTTATTTAGTTGCTGTGGGTTATTAAGGCCCATTTTATCTGCAATATAGCGTTTTTTTAGTCCACTTGCCTCTATAATACTATTTATATAGTCCTTTAATCCATTATTGTCTGTATACTCCATATATAATAATCCTTTCTTTGCTCTGTTAATGTTACATTAATACATATATTCTATATTTCTTTTGCTTATCTGTCAATCTCTTTGAATTGTCTGACAATTATAACAAAACAATATAAATTATTAAACTTTAAAAAAATAAACGAAAATACTTTACAAATACAAATTGTTATGCTATAATACAGACAAGCTCGAAAGAGAAAAGAACCCACCGCCCAAGCAAACGGCTAAGGCGCTGCAAACTCCGATAGTGGCAAGGGCTAATCTAAGAGCTTACCAGTAACCAGTAAACCAAACACAAAGTAAATGTTCCTTGACAACTTAATAAAGGCTTTACATCTTCTAAACAATCCGCTATAATGATTGTAGTAGCATATAACAGTTGCAACAATCAAAGGCGGTGAAAGGATGGTAGAAGTGACAGAAAGAGAATTACTGCAAAAAAATGTTGAGGAGTTTTCCAGATTACAGAGTTATATGATTTTGGCAGATAAAGGCTCTGAAACATACAAAGCTATGAAAGTTAGATATATTGAGCTGAAAGTTATCTTGACAGCTTCAGGCGTAAATCTAACAGAACTGGATATCATCAAAGAGTAGTAAATAAAACTGAATAGTAACCCATAAACTGAAGGTGTAAAGTCTTTATTGAGTTGTTAAGGGCTTTACACCTTTTTAATTTGTTCAAACTTATAGCTGGATAGTCAGGGTAGCAACCTGAAAAAAATATTAAAAAACACATAAAAAGTACTTGACATGTACATATTATGTGGTATAATGGTAACTGTAAAGGAGATAAAGCAAATGGCAAAACCTAAACAAAATGAAAATAGGGTTTCCACTTTCTTATCAAATGAGCATTTAGAAAAGCTAAAATCCGAAGCAACAAAAACAGGGGATAGCGTTTCATCACTCATTAGACGAATTGTTATAGAGTGGCTAAACTCTAAAGGGTAAAAAAGAATAGCGGTTCCAACGTCTAGCAAACAAGAAAACCGCTACTCACAACCGCCAAACGCTACAAAACATGTTTAAAATGTTTTGTACGATTGAACGACAATCTAATTATATCATATTCTAATAGATTGTTCAATCGAAAAATTCCTTTTTAAACGTAGAAAAGTCTATTATATAACCTTAATTGGTTATTTAAGCTCTTAATTGCAGCTTACCGGATTTTATCTACCCAACTGAACCATGACAAATAAATACGAGTAGTAAGTAAGTCTGTGAATAAAAGTGGGCTATTGAGGTATACCAGTGAGGGCAGGAATGCTTGAAGGGCGATAAATAAAGCTATACATAGTTGAAATGAAAGCGGGCTGAAAATAAAAGTATTTCATCCATAAATGATTTTTTACTGACAAGTGCTGAAAGTAAAAAGCAACAGGGTAAAATTGAAATATAGTACAATTTCCTATAACGCCAATCATAGCGAAGCGGAAAACCATTCTAATAAAGATTTCATTAGTCCTTATGAAAATGATTATAGGTTCCATAAAAACGGCTCATTAGTCGGGTTGTAGAATAGGATAAGCAAACTATCAGTAATAAGTCAAGAGGTCTAGCCTTAACCGTAAAGGCTGCAATATTGGTTTACCAGTTGGCAAGCAACAGAAATGAGTTGTAAGGTGAAATTCCTATGGTAGACTGCCGCTAACGCAAGCAACAAGGACTTGCAAGAGAAAGCGGGATAATAAGTATATATAAAACAAAATTACTTTTTGACCTATCAAGTGACAGGTCACTTTTTTACACAAAAGAACGGCAGACACAAACAAAGCTGAAAGTCTAATATCCATATGCTATTTAAAGTGACATTACCAGCGCGGTGTTTAACTACGGAGCGATGCCAAACAATATTATTAATGCGCTTTTGTAGTGTATATTCATTAGAAGATATGCAGATGTGATTTATCGGTATACGGGAAACCAGCCCGACGGGAGTTCATGACTCTGAATCACACTCAAAAATTCCCAGCTCCCAGGGATAAGGGAAGAAAGAAGGCAAACTATGTTGAAAATTAACTTTATTTTAGATGACAACAACAAAGAAATCACAAACGCAATTTTTACTTGCGTAGGTTATGAAAGAAACCTGATGTATATTCACCTGAACAACGACAGCATCGCCAATAAGTCAGGTACAAGAAGCGACGAAGAAATTAAGGCAGCGGAATCTAAAAAAATCAAGCTGGAAGAGGATAACCGTAGATTAGAAGAGGAAAACAAAGCTGTCGAAGATGTGTATAAAAAGACTTTATCTGAGATTTCCTCTGCCTCAAATGAACATGCAGCTAACGACTACAACGCAGTACGTAATGTGCTGCGTTTAGTTGCATGTGGCGATAATAAGAAGTTTTACAGAATAGCAATCATTACAGACATGTTATACGGAGAGATGTACGATAGCTTCTCAGCGCTTCATTCATGTGAAGGGGCAGACTTTGACGAAAATGGCATCAGAATCGGCGATAAGCAGAAAACATCGACGGCAAAGAAAATCATGGAGCAGGTACAGGCTATCACCAAGAAGATGTTCTCTATCTCAATTCAGAACACATATACAAAGAAAATCAATGTCAAATTTAACAAGACCGACATGGGAATGCTTCATGAGTGTTTTGTCAGAGGCGTAGATGTCAATATCAATAAAGACAGCAAAGGAAATACTTCTTTTGGCGGCTATACTATGAAGACTGCTATCGCTAAGTATAAAGACAGAGAAGGTAATATCAGATATGAAGGAAAAACTTTCAATGAATTACTTGCAAAACTGGCTTTCCAGTACATTTGCGGATAATCAGTACATACATATTTAGAATTTCAGAATAAAGTTTATGCAAAAATTTGTAGAAATTAATCTTCTTATGTGATATAATAGAAACAGAATGTCTTATGGGAGGAATTTATTATGCCATTAGTAGCAGCAAAATGTACTCAATGTGGTGCAAATATTGAAGTTGATGATACAAAAGAAGCAGGAATATGTAAGTATTGTGGTACTGCCTTTATAACAGAAAAGGCAATAACGAATTATAACAC
>CAMWVK010000183.1 GCA_947177675.1 uncultured Mucispirillum sp. | reverse complement strand
CGTTAATGTAGTTAACATAAGCCTTTTCATAGGCATTACTCCTTAATTAGTTATTTAGAGAGTTTAAAAACTCATAATCATATTTTAAATACTCTCTTAAAAAGTAAGTTAATGGTAAATAAAGGATTTTTCCCTGCTCAAACATTTCCATTTTATTGATAAATTCATCAATGTAACTTAACAAATGGTCTTTAATAAATTCTTTTTGAGCATTTACTACTATATAATAATTTTCTTCTTTACCATCCTGCATACATCTAACTGTATTTCTAGATAGATATGACAGAAACATAAGTTCATAGGCAATAAAGTCCTCTGGTTCATTAGAATTATGAAAATCTGTATCAAACCCAAAATTTCTATATAACTTTAAAACCTGTTCTCTTGATTTTTGATTTACAAGGTGCTCTAATGATGTATAGTATGATTCAGAATTTGGAATACTGTCAGTTAATGCAAATAGTCTTGTAAATGCTCTAAGATTATCTAATTTAAATTCCTCTAAATCTTTACCTTTCATTGAATTATATTTATCAATAAAATCTTCAAGCTTACTGATTTCTTTTTTTGCTGTTTCTGATATATTTTCCAAATTTTTTAATAATGGTCCTATTTCCTGCATCATTTTATATTCATTTTCACTTACAGGCTCTAAAAAAAGTCTTGCAAAAAAAGCATAAATAACTTCCCTGCCGCCATATATTTCTTGTAAATCTACTGTCATATTTTCTCCAAAGGGCTTACCAGTAATAATGCTGGCAAGCCTGTATTTATTAGTTTCCGTTGTTAAGGGTTAATGTCCTTGTGCGTTTTTTAATAAGCATTGAAGGTCCAGTTTCTGTTTCCTTATTTACATACGCATAAGGGAAAGTGCTTGAATTTAACTGAACTGCATCAGGGTATTTTGATTTAAGAGTTTCAAAATCACCAAAATCAAGTGCATGACCAACACATGATGCAACGCATACTGGTTTCTCACCTTTTTCAACACGGCTCATACACATATCGCATTTCTGCATAGGGTGAGAAATTGTCCATGAAGATTTTTGTTCTGGCTCTTGTTTATCATCTGCTATATGAGGGGCAGCAAATGGACAGGCAGTAATGCAAAGCTGTAAGCCTATACATTTGCTTCTATCCACATAAACAATTCCATTGTCTTTTTTAATTATTGCATTTTGAGAGCATGCAGCCATACAAGCTGGTTCTTCACAGTGGTTACAGCTCATTGCAAGGTTAAACAGGGCTATTGGACCGCCATCTGCTTTATATGTATCAACTTTTCTCCAGCGAACTGGTCCTGGATTTACCTGATTCCAGTCTTTGCAGGAAACAGAACATGAATTACATGACATACATCTAGTTTGGTCAAAGTAAAATGCATAACGCATGATTATCTCCTATAATTATTTATTTTTTATCCATACCATAGCAGACTGTTGTCCGTTACCATGGTCTACCCTTGAAGGTCTTTGAGCCATAACTGTATTAGCACAGCCACCATCATCTACACCATCAACTGGGTCTGGGTCATACCAGCAGCCTTGGTGAAGTCCAATAAAGCCTCTTACTACCCTGTCAGTAACTCTTGCAATAACACGAACATCGCCTACTGGATTGCCTATTTTAATTAACTGACCATCAGCAATACCTTCTTCTGCTGCATCTATGTCATTCATCCACACTTCACTCCAAGAAGCTATTTTTTCTTTTCCAGCTATTGGCTGACCGTCTGCTATTGTTTGGTTAAGACGAGTAAGGTTTGTTTCTTCGCCAGTTTTTACTTCTTGAGCTGCACCTATGTTGCCATACTCATTCCAGTCATTACCAGAATATAAGCCACCGCCTTTAATTCTGTGAGTTAACTCTCTTAAATAAGCATTCTCTGACTGAGATGAGTGAGCTCTATATCTATCATGAGTAGTAGTTAAAAGATAACCTTTGCTCATATCCAATGTATTTTTACCATTCATTACACCATAGGCTTCATTAAAATAGTCTTCATAAGCATAATATAATGGAATAGGATAAACTAATGGGTCGTTTTCAAAGTCTTTGTTCGCCTGACCTGTTGGAAGTCCTTGACTTGCAAGATACCCATGCCATTGTTCAAAACGATGCTCATAGCAGTAAACAAGTGATTCTGAATATACATGAAATCTGCCAGATGATTTTGGACAATTATCAATGGTAGACTGCAGCCATTGTGCACCATAGCCTGCTTGTTCATTTGTTCTAATATTTGATACAAATGCTTGAGACATATCACCTGCAAGATAAGTATCAAGATTTTCTCTTAATGTAGTTTTTGTTACAGGAACAGGTGCATATTCTTTTGCTGTTTTTGGAACATAAGGGTTATTAATAAAATCTTCCCAAGTTTTTCCATAATATAAACTACTAGAATCAACACTTGCTTTACCAAATGCTTCTTTTACTAAATCTTCAATTTGCTGATTAGGAACACCGCCTGTAAATTTAGTTGCAAGTTCATCGCCAACACCTTTTAATTCACCTACTTTTTTTAATAAATCATTTGTAAAGTTCCACTGAGATTTAGCCTGCCCTGGTGCATTACTTACAACTGGAATATATAAAGAGTTGCCAAGAGTAATATTGATAATATCTTCCTGTTCCCAAGTTGTAGCAGCAGGTAATACATAGTCTGACCATCTTGGAGATGGAGATAAGAAGTTATCAAAAGATACCATGCAGAATGTATCTGGATTATCAGGTTCAGTAGAGCCTAAATCAAGAGCTTCAAACATTTCTCTTGCATCATTTGGGTCCATGTGCTGGTTCATTGGAATATTACCACCAGAGTTTAATATAAACCTAAAACCTGCTTTTAATGGCTTACCATCTGCACCAGTTTTCCACTGATAGTATCCATCTGCTGTTGTTTTGATTTTGCCATTTTCATCTCTATCCCAAGTATAAAGCGCTTTTGCACCACCATCTTCGTAATAAACACCAGACTCAGAGTTTGCATAATCCCAGTCAGGTATATATTTTGCTTTATATCCCTTTGCTTCTAACTGGTCTTTGAATGCAAATTTAACAGCATTATGCCATTGAGTGCATGAAATAACTGGTGTTACAGGATTACTTGGAACATTTGGACGCCTTATACTTACACTTAATGTTCCTTTTGCACCATCTCTTGAACCGCCAAAGGCTCTTCCTAAACCATCACCAGTCTGCCCCCATGTTTTAGAAAGGATAAGAAGTGCCTGTAAAGCAAACATATTAATTACACCGTTTGCCTGTTTCTGCTGAGCTCCGCACCATTCGCTGTATATTGGGTGGTTATCTGGGTTAAAATAAAGCTCTGCTAAATCTTTAATTGCCTGCTCTGGAATACCAGTAATTTCAGATGCCCATTTTGGATCTTTAGGTGTTAGGAAATCTTTTTTAGTTTTATATTTTGTAGCATCACCTTTTGCAGAAGTATAAGAACATACAGAGCTATTTCTGTTAGCTTGTTTAGCTTTAAACTGGTTAGCAACATAATTTCCATTATAAGCTGCTTTTGTAAGCCTTGGATCACTACCCATAATATAAGCAGAAAGAGAACAACCTGCAGGAACTGCATTTACTTTTACAGAGCCATCTTGTGGGTCTGTAAATGAAATAGTGCCTGTGGTTTTATTTATCCAATATTCGGGAGAATCAAAGAAACCATAGACCATTGTATCAATATAGTTTACATCTAATTGGAATTTTTTATCTACATCTTGCCTTATGTTACCATTTTCATCAAATGTATTTGTAATCATGTGATAAAGCATACCTAGAATTAATGCAGTATCAGTATATGGTTTCATTTGATACCAAGTATCAGCAAGAGTAACACCAGTATCAACAAATTCTGGTCCTATAAACCATACTTTACCGCCTCGCTTTTTCATCATTTCAACAGAACGGATTTCAGAATATGCTGAGCTGTTTACAGTTGATAATGCATTTGAGCCCCATAGCACAATGTTTTTAACAGCACTTGCAACTGTGTTAGCATTTACACTTCCGCCATTATAACCAGTATAACCTGTGCCAAAGAAAGACCTTTGGTGGAAAGAATAGTCATGAGTATATTTTGCATAACCACCCATTAAACTGGCTGCAGCTGATGTGCTGATACCAGTCCAAATACCAGTATAACCGCCACCCTGCCAGCTGGAAGAATATGCACCGCAGGCATATATTGAGTGGAATGATTCTGGACCGTATTTATCTGTAACAGCCTTATGTTTTCTTGCTATTTCATTTAAAGCCTGTTCCCATGAAATACGAACAAAACCAGATAAATCACCGCGTTTTTTAGTTTGTTTTAATGGATATTTTAATCTTCCTGGATGATATAAACGGAATTTATAAGAACGACATTTTGCACATGCTCTTGAAGATGAGCAGTTAGGATTTTCGCTGTCAATTACTTGACCAGTTGTGTCTATAATGCTTTCGTCTGTAACAAAACGCTTGATGACACCATTTTTTACATGAGCTTTTATAAGACATTTTGCACCGCAGTTATGACCGCTTGTGCCGTAACGAATATAATCGGGAGTTAAATCATCAGTGGAACTTGTGCCAGCCCCCCCCCGTATATAATATCTGAACCGCCATCTTTAGAGCAGCCA
>CAMWVK010000182.1 GCA_947177675.1 uncultured Mucispirillum sp. | reverse complement strand
CTTAAAGAAGTATATGAGACATATCAAAAAGAATTAGAGTTACAAAGGCTTGTGGATTTTGATGATATGATTTCTCTCTGTGTCCGCATTTTTGAAAATTTTCCTGAAATATTAAAAAAATATCAGGATATTTATAAATATATATTAGTTGATGAATATCAGGATACTAATGCTGTGCAGTTTAGGCTTTTATATATGCTTGCAGGCATAAATGGTAATTTATGTGTTGTTGGAGATGATGACCAGTCCATATACGGCTGGCGTGGTGCAGAAGTCCGCAATATATTAGAGTTTGATAAAGTTTTTGAAAATGTAAAAGAGATTAAGCTAGAGGGTAATTATAGAAGCGGCAAAAGTATATTATCTATTGCAAACAGGTTAATAGAAAACAATACATACCGCAGAGGTAAAACATTAGAAGCTAGTAGTGCAGATAAAGAATCTGAAGTTAGAAAGTTTGACTGGTATAATGATTTAGAAGAAGCAAGCTTTGTGGCAAAAACTATACTTGATAAACATAATACTGGTATAAGTTATGATGATATGGCTATACTTTACAGAACAAATGCTCAGTCATTAAATTTTGAAAGGGCTTTAAAAATGGAAAATATTCCACATAAGGTAATAGGCAATATTGGCTTTTATCAACGCAGGGAAATTAAAGATATTTTAGCTTACTTAAAATTTTCTGATAATCCAAAAGATGAACAGTCATTTTTTAGAAGCATATCTGTGCCAAAAAGAGGTATAGGAAACTCTACTAATGATAAAATAATTTCTTATGCAGAAGAAAATAATATTACTATACTTGAAACTTTAGAAACTGATTTAAAATACCTTACTAAAAACAGGGCAGCTGTTGATAGATATGCTGCACTTATACATGATGTTATAAAATGCGAAAGCATAAAAGAAAAAATAGAACTTATATTAGATACTATAAAATATAAAGAGTATCTGAAGAATTTAGGTGAAGAACCTGATGTCATAGAAAGAAAAATAGAAAATATTGATGAGCTTATATCAGATGCTGTGCGTTTTGAAGAACAAAATGGCTCATCACTTTCTGACTTTTTAGCAAGTGCTGCCCTTATTTCATCTAATGATGAAGAATATATTGAAGGCTCTGTAAAGTTAATGACTATACATGCAGCTAAAGGGCTTGAATTTAAGCTTGTTTTTTTAACAGGACTTGAAGAAGGTCTTTTTCCACTGGGTAATGAAGATGGTGAAGCAAATATTGAAGAAGAAAGACGCCTTTGCTATGTTGGAATAACTCGTGCTATGGAAACTCTTTATATTACAAGGGCAAGAAGCAGACTTCGTGGCGGCAGACATACCCAGCCACCAGAATCTAGATTTTTAAACGAACTACAGTATGGAAAATCTTTTAAATTTAACAAAGGCTCAACAAATAATACCTTTCAAAACAGGTCTGGAAATTATGCAGATTATATTAAAAACACTTCCAATTCTGAAAAGAAAGAGTATAATGATGACGATAAAGCTTCTTTTCCAGCCTCATCAAAAGTATATCACTCAGTTTTTGGTGAAGGTATAGTGCTTTTTAGTGAGGGCAGCGACGAAAATGAAAAAGTAACTGTTCATTTTAAAAAAGAAGGTGTTAAAAAAATCATTGCAAACTTTTTAGAAAAAACATAATTACATAATAATATAGAAAATGGAGGATATTATGTTATTAAACAAAATTAATCACATAGGGGTGGCAGTAAAATCAATTGAAGCTGCTCTTCCTTTTTACAAAGCTATGGGTGCAGATGTAAACCATATTGAAGAAGTGCCTAGCCAGAAAGTAAAAACTGCTTTCATTAAAGTTGGTGAAACAACTATTGAACTTGTAGAAGCTACTTCTCCAGAAAGCCCTATTGCTAAATATCTTGAAAAAAACAGAGAAGGTTTACACCATATTTGCTTTGAAGTTGAAGATATTGCAACATGCCTTGCAGAACTTAAAAAAGCAGAAGTGCCGCTTATTGACCATGAGCCAAAAGTTGGTGCTCATAATATGCTTGTAGCATTTGTTCATCCAAAAGGTAATAATGGCGTATTAACTGAGCTTGCTCAATATCAAAAATAAATAATATGGGGCTTTTTAAGCCCCATATTTTTAATTAATATGTCTATCTATTTTTTACTGTTCTTCCTGCCATTATTTATAATATTTATCTATGATTTTTGCAATATTCTAATAATAACTTTCAGTATATTCCATAATCTGCATTTCACAGGGATAGTTAAGAATATTTTGCCGTAATATATCTTAAATAGATTTTGTTTTACACTTTCCCCTGTAAACTACTTTAATAAAACTATTATATATTATAAAGCTTTACTCAATTTCATCATGTTTTAATGCTTCTAATTTATTCATTGAAGATTCTAGTTTATTATTTCTTGTAGTTCTTAAAGAATCATATTCTGATGAAACTCTGCTTATTAAATCCCCAAGTTTTGTAAAGCCTTCTGAATATTTTATCCATTCTTTACGAAAAGAGCCCATTGCCTGCATTAACTCTTTTGCCCGCTTTTCCACAGCAAAATTTTCTGCTGCCTGCCTGATAACAGCTAAAACTGATATTGTTGTAACAGGCGAGCATATCATAACACCTTCTTTTGATGCCATATCTAAAAGCTCTGGTGCTGTTTCAAATATAAATGAATATATTTTCTCATTAGGAATAAACATAATAGCACAGTTTACAGTGCCATTTTCTGTATCTATATATTCCCTGCTGGAAATTGCTTTTATATGGTTTTTTACATCTTTCATAAACTCTTTTGCATAAAATGCTTTTTCATTTTCTGGAGATTCCATATATCTTTTATAGTTTTCATAAGGAAATTTTACATCCATATTTAAAGTTGTGCTGTTAGGAAGTAAAAATGTAAAATCAGGTCTATTGCCAGTAACATCGCTTTTATGCTGGCGGATATAGTTAATGCCCTCTTTAAGTCCAGCATAGTTTAACACATCATCTGCCATACGCTCTGCCCACTGTCCCCTGCACTGCTTTGATGAAAGAGTTTCCTTTAATCCATTTGTTACATGAAAAAGCTCACTTGTTTTAGCACGGCTGTCATCTATAATGCTTTTTAATTCGCCCATCTGCATATTTCTTGCATTTTCCACAGAACTAATAAGTCCTGTTAATTTTAAAAGTTCACTGTTTAATGTTTCTATGCGTTTTTCAATAATCTCTTTCTGATAGCTTATTTCTTTTGCTGATATTTCACGGTCGCTTTTAAACCTGTCAGAAAGCATATCTGTAGTTTTTGATAAAGCATCAAGAGAGATTTCTGCAAAGTTGCTCTTTAAAAGTGCAGTTGCTTCATCTATTGCTGCATTAAAATTTTCTTCACTGCGTTTTGATATTAACTTTGTAATAATCCATACAAATAATGCACCAAATACCATCCCAGAAATAAAAACACCAATTATATATACATTATTAGACATCGTAACTATCTTCCTGCACGAGCCACTTGCTCCAGTGTAACAGATAATATTGTAGAAACTCCATATTCCTGCATAGCAACACCATATATAGAATCTGCAATACTCATAGTATTATGGTTATGGGTAATAAGTATAAACTGAGTTTTATCAGACAGTGCTTTTACCATACTAACATATCTTTCAACATTTGCATCATCAAGTGGTGCATCTACCTCATCAAGAAAGCAGAATGGTGTAGGTTTTTGCAGGAATAATGCAAATAAAAGAGTCATCGCAGTAAGTGCTTTTTCGCCGCCGGATAAAAGCCCCATATGCTGCAGTTTTTTGCCAGGCGGCTGGATATATATTTCCACACCACTTATAAGCATATTATCTGGGTCAGTTAACTTAAGCTCAGCTTCCCCGTTGCCAAATAGTATATGAAATACTTCTACAAATTTATTTTTTACAGAATTAAATGTTTCTTCAAACATTCTAATTGTGGCTTCATCTGTTTCATTAATAAATGAGTTTATGTCATCAATAGAACCTTCTAAATCACTTCTTTGGTCTGTTAAAAATTTATGTCGTTCTTCTGCATCTCTGTAATCATTTAAAGCATTTAAGTTAATAGGACCTAAATCATCTAAACGGCTTTCTATCCTGTTCATTTCTTCTTTTATTTTTCTAGGCTCTCTTTCTCTATCTGCATAAGTTAGATAATCATGAGATATTTCTATGCCATATTTTTCCATATACTGAGCTGCACTTGCTTCTAAAACAGAAGTAATGCCTGCTAAATCAAGCTCATATTTACGAACTTCATCATCACCTGTTTTTATTTCTGCATTAATATTTTCAGATTTATTTCTAATATTTTCTATGTTGTGAAGCATTTCTTCAATCAGCAAAGCAGCATTTTGCACTTCATCTTCTAATGACAGCATATCTTTTGATAAATTGTTAAGTTTATCTTTTAAAAGTTCTAATTCTTCATTCCATTTTATTTCATCTACATTTAAAAGCTGCTGCAGCCTTTCTTCAAGTTTAGCTATATTATTTTTTACTTCTTCCATAATGTTTCTTTTACTGCTAAGCTCTCTTTTAATAGAATTTGTCTGTTCTTCGTTTTGTGAATAGTGGTTTTTTATTGGTGTTTGTGCGTGGATTTTTTCTGGTAGTTTTTGT
>CAMWVK010000181.1 GCA_947177675.1 uncultured Mucispirillum sp. | reverse complement strand
TAAGAGAGGTAACAACCACAAATGGATACTACACCAAAAAGTCGTAAAAATAAACACTTAAATGCATTTGAGTGTTATAAATTAGAAAGTCTGTTGAAAGCCAAAGTTAGTGTGTTGGAAATAGCGGAGATATTATGCAGGTCTAAAAGCACGATATACCGAGAAATAAAGCGAGGGACAGTGGAATTTCTCAACAGTGACTTGAGTGTAAGGAAAGAATATAGTGCATACTATTCTCTAAATATAAGGCAAGGTTTAATGAGTAAAACAGGCAGGAAATTACAATATAACATTGAATATGTCTTATTAGACTATATACAGAGTAAGTTAGATGAGAAGTATTCCCCAGATGTTATATCTGGAGAGTTAAGGCATCAGGGTATATCAACAATAAGTACCCAAACAATATATAACTATATATCATTAGGACTATTAGAAAGTATAGAATATAGAAAATATACTAAACAATGTAAAAGTAATCCACGAATAGCCTATAATAATACACGCGGCAGAAGTATAGACGAACGACCATTTGAACTGAAAGAGCGACTATATGGCAATTGGGAGATGGATACAGTGGTGGGCAAACAAGGCAGTAAATCATCCTTACTGGTGCTTACAGAACGAGTATCACGGTTTGAAATAATAATCAAATTAAGAGATAAAACACAGAAAAGTATAATAGCAGCATTAGATAAGTTAGAAAGAAAGTATAAAGATAAATTCAGCTTAATATTTAAGAGCATAACAGTAGATAATGGTGTAGAATTTTTAGATATGGCAGGTTTAGAAAAATCAGTGTATGATAAAGTATCTAAACGAACAACTATTTATTATGCTCACCCTTATTGTTCTTGGGAGAGGGGAAGTAATGAGAATAATAATAAACTTATAAGGAAATTTATTAAAAAGAAAACTGATATTAAAAACTTTTCAGCTGCTTATATTAAAAAAATACAAGACTGGATGAATAATTATCCTAGAAAATTATTTAATTATAAATCGGCTAATTATATATTTTATGAGAACTTAAACAACTGCTTAAAATGTTGCAATCGTTTTTAGAATTTATGGAAATATTTTTTAGACAAGTAATATATTGATATTGAAATTTTTTTTATGTATAATAATGTTATTCAAATTATAAGGAGGGCTTTATGTCAGAAAAAAAAGTTTATGTATTTGCTAGCAGGTGGGGTGATGGTGGTTTTTCATATTGGAAACATTGCTTGAATAATAAGGTTGTATTTATAAATAATGAGTGTGATAGTGAAACAGATTTTCCAAAGATAGCAAGAGGTGTAAAAAAAGGTGATATTATAGCATTAAGAGATGGTGAAACAATGTATGCTGTAGGTATTGCTAATAATGATGCTGTGGTAAAAAATGTGTTAACAGGAAAACCTCTTTTTACTAATAAAGAGGAACTTATTCAATATGGAATAGATAGTGATGTGGATGCTGTGTATATAACAGTATATGAATGGTATAAATGTACTGATCAAGATAAGAGTGTATTTAATCTATCTGGTTTGCGTGATAGGATATATTTATCACTTAATGGTAAGTATAATAGTACTCGTGAAAAGATTATAGAGATATACAGCAGAGAGAAATTGGAGCAAAAAATGGATGAGAATGAATTGATGCAATCAGTAGAAAATTTACTTAAAAGTAATCATAATCTTGTATTAACGGGTGCACCAGGAACAGGTAAAACTCATCTTGCAAAGCAGATTGCAGCAACAATGATATTTGGTGAAGATATTAGTTTAGAAGACATCAATAATGATGAAAGTAAAAAAGAGAAATTTGATTATCAATGTAAATTTGTGCAGTTTCATCCGTCTTATGATTATACTGATTTTGTGGAAGGTATAAGACCTGTTACAAAAGAAGATAATAATAGTGGTTTTGAAAGAAAAGATGGTGTTTTTAAAGAGTTTTGTAAAAGGGCAATTTATATCAATATTAATTACCATCGCTTAGTAGTTGATAAATTAAAAGAGTTTTGTGAGTTCTTATTAAATGAAACTCAAAGTAAAACAATTGAAATTGAAAATGTAAGAGGTATTAAAGGTGCTCCAGCACCTATTAAAACTGTTATTTATAATAAAGAAAGTGAAACTGTAAAAGTGCTTGTTAATACTGAAAGTGGTAGTAATGGCATAAGTCCAACCACTTTACATCAAATTGCAGAATGGTATAAATTATATATTACTCAATTTCTAGAACTTGATGAAAAACAGCAAAATATGAAAACTTTTGATAATATTTTAGGTATTACTTATGGAGGAAACCATACCTATATATATGGGTTTATTAAGTTGTTTCATGATAAATATAAAGATCATCTAGAAATACCAAGCTATTATCATATAAATAAAAACAATGATACGCCTTTTATCTTCATTATTGATGAGATAAACCGTGGTGATTTTAATAAAATCTTTGGTGAGCTTTTTTACGCAATTGATCCTGGATATCGTGGCGAAAAAGGTAAAGCGGATACACAATATCAAAATTTAGTAAAATATGATGATATATTTATTAATGGTTTTTATATTCCAGAAAATGTATATATTATAGGCACTATGAATGATATTGATAGAAGTGTAGAAAGTATGGATTTTGCTATACGCAGGCGTTTTGCATGGCAGGAAATAGCACCAAAAGATACTGCTGCTGCAATACTTAAAACAGTAAAAATACAAAAAGCAGAATTAATATTAGAAAAATTTAATGAATTGATTGCAAGCCCAGAATGTCTTGGTAAAATGTATCAGCTTGGTGCTTCATACTTTTTAAAACTTAATAACTATATTGATGATGATAAAGTAAATGATACAGAAAGTATAAATGAAGCTTATAAAAAACTTTGGAATAATCATTTACACGGCTTAATTTATGAGTATGTGCGTGGTAAAAAATCAGGCGATGTTATTTATAAACAAATACATGATAAATATTTGGAGTTAACAGGTGTTAATCCTATTGCTCCAGACCAAGAAAAACAACAGGAACAAGAATATTAAGGTGCTATTATGGATAATAAATATCTATATGGCACAATAACGGATAATCAGTCTTCATCATTAGATAAAATTTTTAACTCTAAGTTCCCTGCTGAATATCTTCAAGAATTATATGATATTGCAGGTAAATCCATCAGTGATTTAAGTGATAAAGATGGTTTTTTAATATACTGCAATGAAGATAAGCTAAAAGATGATGTAGAAAAAAATTATATATTTACACTGTCTGGTAAAGATTTAAGAACATATAATATCGCAGGATTTGTTGGGACTAAAAATACTTTTTTATCTATTCGTTCAAGGTTTGCAAAGAGATATCATGATGATTATTTCCTGCATTATATGCTGCAAAAAGTATTAAATATTAATCTTACTAATTTGGAACACAGTACAGAACACCATGATGCTTTAGATTTTTTGCCGTATCTTTTTCAATATTATTTACAGCAGGCACTAAGTCAGGGTTTATATAAAAAATATGTGTGGAATGAGTATAATGACAGCAAAATAAAAGGCAGCATAGATATAGCAAGGCACATAAAGCATAATTATATATTTACTGGTAATATTGCTTATAATGTGAGAGAGCACAGCTATGATAATAACATAAATCAGCTTATACGCCACACAATAGAATATATCAATGAGCAGGATAGATATCGCATGATGCTTGAAAGTCCACATATGGAGCCATTGGTACAAGATATTCGAACCATTACCCCATCATATTCAGAAAAAGCCAGACATGCAGTCATTAATAAAAACTTAAAAGCAGATATTCATCCGTATTATTCGGAATATGAGTCTCTAAGACAAATTTGTCTGCAAATATTGCTGGATGATGATAAACTAAAATATGGCAGGGAAGAAAATAAAATATATGGAATATTATTTGATGTTGCATGGCTCTGGGAAGAATACTTGAATACTTTAATAAGTGATATTGATTCCAGTTTTATTCATACTTATAATAAATCAAGGAAAAATCCTATTTATATGCTTAAATATAGTAAAGAATTAAAAGCTACTGGATGGCAGGCATTTCCAGATTACTATTCAAAAAAATTAAAAATTGTTATGGATGCAAAATATAAGCATGTACAGGGTATTAAAGATATTGGAAGCGATGATAGAATGCAGGTTATATCATATATGCATATATTAGGTTCAAAAATAGGAGTATTTTTACAGCCATCAGAATATGAAAATAAAGTTACTCGCAGCGAATTAAATTTATATGGGCGAACTGATGTGAGAGAAAGAATATATCAGTATAGCTTTAAAATCCCACAAAATGATATTAAAAACATGGAAGACTTTAAAAAGCAAATAGCTAAATCGGAAAAATTATTTATAAGATATTGGAAAATGAATATAGAGCGAACTAATGCATGTTCTAAATTTAAATAGTTGGAGGATACAATGAAATTATTAAAAACATCAGAAGAAATAGGATAGGAAATATCTAGATGTATTGAAGAGTATTCTAATATATCATTTGCAGTTGCATGGATAAAAGATAATGATATATATCAACAATTATTAAAAAATAAAGATAAAATTAGTTTTAGTACTTTTGGTATTGATTTTTTTGGCACAGATATTGAGGTACTTCAAAATTTTGAAGGTTCTAATACAATCAAATTATAC
>CAMWVK010000180.1 GCA_947177675.1 uncultured Mucispirillum sp. | reverse complement strand
AAGTTATACAGTCATCACTTTGGCATATTCTTTGTTTTTATAGTTTTCACCAAGGAGGAATCTATGAAAACAAGATGGATTATACTTTTTATTATTACTGCTGTTATTTCTACAGCAGGGCTTTTTTTTCCTGAAAAACAGGAACTATTTAACAGTATAGATAAAAGCATTAACTATGCAGATACTGCATGGATGATTACTGCATCTATTTTAGTTCTTTTAATGACACCCGGTGTTTCTTTCTTTTACGGAGGCATGGTAAAGGCAAAAAACATTATATCTACTATGCTGCAAAGCTATATTGCTATGGGACTTATAAGCATACTTTGGCTTGTAGTCGGTTTCAGCCTTGCTTTTGGAGATGATATTTGCGGTATTATTGGCAGTCCTGTAACATTTTTTATGTTTGACAATGTTGGATGGAACACAAATGCAGAACTTTCGCCAACTATACCACTTGCTGTATTTGCACTTTTTCAGATGAAATTTGCAATACTTACCCCTGCACTGATTACTGGTTCTTTTGCTGAAAGAGTGCATTTTTCTGCGTATTTAATATTTATTGCTCTCTTTTCTTTAATAGTGTATTCTCCACTTGCTCACATGCTGTGGCACCCTGATGGACTTTTTAAATCATGGGGTGTAACTGACTTTGCTGGTGGACTTGTTGTGCATACTTCTTCTGGTGTTGCTGCATTAGCTGGTGCAATATTTCTTGGCAGAAGAAAACAGTCATCAAATATCCCAGTAAACATTCCTTTTGTGCTGCTGGGAACTGCTCTTTTATGGATTGGATGGTTTGGATTTAATGCAGGTTCATCTTTAGCCGTAAATGGTGTTGCTGTAAAAGCATTTTTAAATACGAATACTGCTGCAGCTGCTGCTATGATTACATGGATTACTTTTGATGCTCTCATGGGCAGAAAACCCGGTGCAGTATCTGCCTCTGTTGGTGCTGTTGCAGGACTTGTAGGCATTACTCCAATGGCAGGAATGGTTACAGTTGGAGAAAGCTTATTTACTGGCTTTATTACTGCATTTATATGCAATTTAACTGTATATGCTTTTTCTAACTCAATAGATGATGCATTAGATGTTTTCCCTACACACGGCGTTGGTGGAATGGTTGGAAGCCTTTTAACAGGTGTATTTGTAAATGGGCTGCTTGAGGGCAATACTTATGGATTTCTTATGCATGCAGCAGCTCTTATAATAACTGTAATATATACTTTTACTGCAAGTTATCTGATTTACTATATTATTAATAAGTTTATTTCTATGCGGGTTTCTGAAGAAAGCGAAGATATTGGACTAGATATAAGCCAGCATAATGAAAAATATAGTGCTTAAATTAAAGTTTTATGCCCTCTTATATGATTAATACTTAATATAAGGGGGCTTATATAGTCAATAATAAGCATTTTAGAAGTATAATATTACATTGCATCAGTTGTTTATTCTTATCCGAAGGCTCATAAAAAGTATAACCGCTCATTATTTTTATTTCACTGCTACTGCCACTCGCTGCTGCTCAAACAATCTGTCAGCAAATTATTTCAAAAAAAACATCTCATAAGAAATTAAGCCGCAGTGCCATATCGCACATAAAATATATGATATTTTTTATGTCATACAGCTGCGATATCAAATGTCTCTTATAAAAAATTTTATTTTTTATAAGCTTATTAAAACATCTGCGTAATTATCAAAATGTTTATCATGAGTTGCTATGATAAAAGGTGTGTGTTTAGAATATTCCATAATAACTTTTGATAAATTATCTGCTTCTATATCATCAAGCATATCAAGTGGTTCATCTGATAAAATAATTCTGCCGTTACTTATATGCAGTGCCATAAGCAGTGATATTTTTTTTAATGCACCGCCTGAAAGCTCATATACTGATTTATTTAAATATTTTTCAAAAGGTGTGTAATCTTTTATGCCTAGTATTTTTAATTCGTCTTTTATGTAGCCTGTTAAAAAATTTAATTCAGGTTGAGAATGGACATAAACTGCACCTGCATTTTCATTATTTTTATTATATGAAAAAATACTTCCGCTGCTTAATTTATTTATACCTGCTACAGCCTTTAATATAGTGCTTTTACCGCTTCCTATCTGCCCTTTTAATATTACGATATTATTATATGTAATATTAAAGCTTATCTTGTCTAATATTACTTTTTCACCAGCATTTAGCGATACACTGTCAAATATTAAGCGGTAATCGCTGCATTTATTATTTAACTGCTTTATATCCATTTATTTTATGCCTTTTAAAATGCAAAGGCGTCTTATCTATAATAAATAAGCCGCTGCTATAAATAATTATTACAAGTTTTTACACCAGTGTTCTAAACCTTGTGCCATCAAGTGTGTCTATAATTTCAACACCTTTTTCAGTTAATTCTGCACGGACACTGTCTGCCAGCACAAAATCTTTATTTTTTCTAGCTTCTGCCCTTTTTGCAATTAAGGCTTCCACTTCGCTTACAGGTATTTTTAAATTGCTTTTATACCATTCATCTGCACTGTGATTTATAATGCCAAGCACTTTTGAAACAATATTAAAAATATAACTGCTCACTTCTTTTAAATGCTCTGCACTGTCTGTATCAGGTTTACCTGCAATAATAGTATTACCCATTCTAACAATCTCAAAAATTGCAGCAACTGCTTTTGGAGTGTTAAAATCATCATTCATAGCTTCTTCAAACTCTTTAATAAAATGACCTTTCATATCGCATATTTCCTGCCCCATTTTTTTTCCTTTTTTAGAGCCCTGCACATGAGCTGCTTCATCAAGAAAAATATATATTCTGTGCAGTGCTGATGATGCTTCTTTCAATTTATCTTCAGAATATTCAAGAGGCTGCCTGTAATGAGTCATTAAAAATAAAAGCCTTAATGCTTCTGGATGGCATATTTTTAAAATATCGCGGATAGTAAAAAAGTTATTTAATGATTTTGACATTTTTTCTTTATTAATATTCACAAATCCGTTATGTATCCAGTAGTTTGCAAAAGTAGAGCAGGATATGGCTTCTGATTGAGCTATTTCATTTTCATGGTGTGGGAATATTAAATCCTGACCACCACCGTGAATATCAATATGACTGCCTAAAATAGCTTCACTCATAACGCTGCATTCTATATGCCAGCCCGGTCTGCCCTGCCCCCATGGAGATTTCCATGACGGTTCATCTGGTTTTGCAGCTTTCCACAAAGCAAAATCAAGGGGATTTTCCTTTTTATCATTTATATCAACTCTGGCTCCTGCCATCATATCTTCTAAATTTCTGCCAGAAAGCTTACCATATTCTTTAAAAGAGTTTACTCTGAAATATACATCACCGTCTACTGCATAAGCATTACCCTTTTCTATTAATCTTTCACAGTAGTCTATCATTTTTTCTATGTATTTTGTAGCCATTGGAGTATATGTTGGTCTTTTAATATAAAGGCTGTCCATATCTTTATCATGCTCTTTTATAAACCTTTCTGAAAGGCTGCTCCATGCTTCATGGTTTTCATTTGCACGGTTAATTATTTTATCATCAACATCAGTAAAATTTTTGACAAAGGTAACATCGTAGCCTTTATATTCAAAAAATCTTCTAATAACATCAAAAGCAACAGAACTTCTGCCATGACCTATATGGGTATAGTCATATACAGTAACACCGCATACATACATACCAACTTTGCCTTCATGAATAGGCTTAAATTCTTCTTTTTTTGAAGTCATTGTATTATAAAGTGTGATATTCATATATTCTCCATTATTAATTATTTTTAATAACCGTATAACTTGATGATGCTAAAAGGTTTTTTGTATATTCTGATTTTGGATTTGAAAGCACTTCTAGTGTGTTTCCATATTCTTCCAGTTTTCCTTTCTGCATAACTGCTATATTTTCACATAAGTTTGAAACAACTGCTAAACTATGGGATATTAATATAAGAGTAATTCCATTTTTTTGCAAGGCTTTCATTAAATTTAAAATCTGTGCCTGCACCGATACATCAAGAGAGCTTACAGGCTCATCTGCAATAATCACTTTTGGATTAATAGATAATGCCCGTGCTATTGATATACGCTGTCTCTGCCCGCCTGAAAATTCATGAGAATACCTTTCTAAATATTCATAAGGCAGCCCTACCATTTCCATAAGCTGATTTAATTTTTCCTGTATTTCATCTTTATCTTTTGTAATATACTTTTTTATACCATCACTTAATGCAGATTTAATTGTAAGTTTTGGATTAAGCGTATTATCTGGGTCTTGAAATACCATCTGCACATTTTTAACATATTCCTGCTTTTCTCTTTTGGATAGAGCTGATATTTCTTTACCATCATAAAGCACTCTGCCCTTATCTGCTTTATATATACTGCACATAAGCCTTGCAATAGTTGTTTTGCCGCTGCCAGATTCTCCAACTATACCAATAGATGAGCCAGCAGCTACACCTAATGAAACATTATCAAGGGCTGCAAAATGCTTACCATGACTAAAAAAACCACTGGATGTATAAAAATATTTGCTTACCTGTTCAAGTGATAAAATCTTACTATCCTGCATACTTTTCTAATGCCATCCTTTTTTCTCCCTTAATCTTATTATAAGAGCCTGTAAAAAAACAATACAGTAAAACTTGCAGCAAAATAACACCAAAATTCATAC
>CAMWVK010000179.1 GCA_947177675.1 uncultured Mucispirillum sp. | reverse complement strand
CCCCACTATTGCTTGCTCAAATTGAAGAATATTTAGAAGAATGTAAAAAAATATAAGGGGGATATTAATTATATCCCTGCTTAATATTTTCAGCACTTATATTGCTGCAACAAATTTTGTCTCAATATTCATTATATTGTTATTGCACATTTAATAAATAAAATATCTAAATTATTTTGGTATATTATATCCTTTATTAACTATATACCAGCTTAATGCTTCGCCAGCTTTCTTTTTATCCCAGAATATATTAGCTGTATTTATATCATTTTCATTTTTTTCTTCACTGTCAAAATATTCAATCCCCCTCCCATTAAAGATATATCTGCCATTTGCTATAGATTGTGCACCTATTGCAATTCTTTCTTTATTTATTTTTTTATTTTTATCATCTGTTACAAGGCTCTGTCCAAAAGAGTGGAATTTATAGCCTTTATGTGCAGTCATAGCTGCAATAGTAGGCACAATATCTTTATGGCTTCCTGCTGCATATTTTAATTTATATTCACTAACTCCACTGCCGTATATTATTAAAGGGACAGATGTGGAAGTAAATATTTTTCTATTAGGGTTAGGGTAGTTTCTGTCAAAATGGTCACCTGTAACAAAGAAAATACTGTCAGGATATTTTGCATAAGTTTTTTTAATAAAATTTGCAGCACTTTTAATAGAAAATTCTGTTACTGTTAATATCTCTGGTGTTATTCCTTGAAATCTTTTTTCTTTTGGATAGTTAGTATCAAGGAAATTTTTAATTTTTTCTGTATCAATATTATAGTATTTTTTTGTATCTATATCATAAGGCGGGTGGTTTGATGCAGAAAGTATCATATTAAATGTAGGTTTATCATGGTTTTTATTAATATTTTCAAGTATAAAATCAAACCCTTCATTATCATATATTCCCCATGTGCTTTTCTGTTTATTATGTATATTTTCCATACCATAGCTTTTATTAAAGCCCTGAGATACTGTATAAGTACCTATTTTACGCCATGCAGAGCTTCCAAAATAATAAAAGTTTGTATCATATCCTAAATCTTTAAATATTTTACCAGTAGAAGAATCAAAACATGGTATTTTTCCTGTCATTTCACTTACAGGAAAATATGTGCCGTAAAGCCCTGTAATCATCATATCCATAGTTTCTATTGTGCCATAACCATTTTGTATAAATACAGGTATTTTTAAACCATCATTTGAGTTTGCAAGTGCAGTTAACTCATTTCCAATCCCCCCCCCGTTCATAAATTCTTCTGATAAATGATAATCAGAAAGAGATTCCATAATTATTAAAAATATATGTTTAGCATTACTCTTGCCATTATGTAAAATTTCCTGCTCCATTATACTGCTTATATTATCTTGATTTGTGTATTTATCTCCAAAATATATTTTCATAACCTGCTGAATACTTTTGCCACCTGCATATTTTTCAAAACTTTCGCCTTTTATATCTTTATAGGCTCTATATACCCTGTCTAAATCGTGCAGTGCACCTGGAGCTGTTTTTTTAAGGAATGTATTTTCTGGAAGTTTTACAATATAACTTAAATCGCCACCTTGAAGATTAAATGTAGAAGATGTAATAAGTATCAAAACATAAATTATTAAAATACCTAATGGCACAGCCTGCTTTATAGAGATAGTTTTATTAATTTTTTCAATTTTTTTATATATCTTATAGTAAATCAATACAGCTATAGCAGTTAAAATAATAGATGCTAAAATTTTTGGCAGTGCATTATAGTCGCTGTTTACTGCTGTATGGAATATTGCAGACTGGTCATCATATATTACACCAAGCAGTATAATATTAAATGTATCATTAAAAATGCTGTAATAAGTGTCATTTACAAATGATGCAATTATAATAATATATGATATTAAAGATGTAAATATAATGACAGCATGAGTTTTTGCTTTTTTGATAAATGTAAATAATATATATAATACTGCAAAAATAAAAGCAGCAGGGGCAGCAAGCCTTCCGTCATATCTAAACCCAGAAAACAATGTCTGCATTATATCTAAAACAGGCAGCGAATTTGAGCTTTCTGTTCCTGTAATTGCAGAATTTAATATTCCCGAATGTATAATAAAACCTATTCTGCACAGTCCAAAAATAATTAAAAGATAAGCAAGAAATATGATGAGTTGAATATATGTTTTAAAAAGTTTATTTTCCATACTATTTTCTCTTTAAAAATTTATTAAACACTTATTATATAAAAAATTATAAATATAGCAACTATTATATTTTTTTGTTTTCTTTTTAAAAATAGTAGTATAATATAAACAAATATTAAGTTTTTGGTGGATATATGTTTCGCAGCTTTTTAATCTTATTATTAGTATTATGTATTATTCCATTTGCAGTATCAGCACAAAATAAACAGGCAGGCACATCAGGAAGTCAAGAGCGTGTGGTATTAGTAACAGTAGAGAAAGTGTCAGAAGGAATTACATCTCCAACAATGATGATAACAGGCTCAGCCTATTTTAGTGAAAGCTCAGAAGTATCAGCAGAAAGTGCAGGCAAAGTATTAAAAGTATATGTAAATGAAGGCGATGCAGTAGAAATAGGTCAGCCTTTGGCAAGTTTAGATGATAGTTTATTAGTTTATAGTGTATCAAGTGCAGTTGCCGCAACAAAACAATCAAAAGCTAATTTAGATAAAGCATTAAGAGATTTTAACCGTAATAAGATATTATATAACCAAAAATCCATCTCTCAGCAGAAATATCAGGACTCATTAACAGACTATACTAATGCACAGAGTGCATATACATCATCATTATCTCAGCAGAGACAGCTTGAAATTCAAAAAGAGAAAATGGTAATCAAATCACCATTAAAAGGTGTAGTAATCAGCAAAAATGTGGAAGTAGGTGAATGGGTAAATTCAGGCGGAGTAGTAGCAGGTGTAGCCACCTTAACTTATGAAGCAAAAGTTTATATTCCTGAAACAGTTCTTCCATATATAAAAGCAGGTCAGTATGTAACAGTAAAAACAAGCCGCAAAGAATATACTGGAAAAGTGTTATCAATAAACTCAAAAGGCGACCCATCAACTAGACTATTTTTAACAAGAATAGATTTAGGTCAGGACCCAGATTTGAAAGAAGGAGTTCTTATAGTAGCCTTAATACCGTCAGGCAGTAAAATAACATCCTTATTAGTTCCACGAGATGCTGTAGTTGAGCGAAACAGTGTAAAAGGAGTATTTAAAGTATCAGAAGATGAACGAGTTCGTTTTATTCCAGTAAAAATAATAGGTTATAATGGCGGATATGCAGCTGTAACAACAGTTACAGAAGGGTCATTGAAAAAAGATGACCAAATTGTATTAGATGGCAATAATGCAGTAAATAATGGTGTAAAAATTAAAATTACTTCTAAAATAGGATAAGGGCATATAATTAAGGCTATATATAGATGATTAAATTTGCAGTTGAAAACCCAGTAAAAGTGCTGGTAGGTGTATGTTTTTTAGTAATATTTGGTATTCAGGCATTTTTAAATATGCCATACCGCCTTATCCCAAGTATTGAATATCCTCAGATTTCTGTAAGTACATACTGGCGTGGTGCATCCCCTTACGAAGTAGAAAAAGAAATCCTTGAAAGGCAGGAAAGAGTGCTTAAAACTATCCCTGGCTTAATAGACTGCGAAAGCACAGCAAGGGAAAGTTCTGCTTATATAACATTAATGTTTGATATGGATGTGCCTGTAAATGATGCCATACTTCTTGTTGCTAATAAATTAAATGAAGTCAGCGGATATCCTGATAATATGAACCAGCCAACAATAAGGGCAGCAAATACAGATGCTGTTTCTGTTGTAGATTTAATGCTTTTGACAGATGATACAAATAAACGCTCTATTGATGAGTATTTAAGTTTTTTTGAAGAAACTATTAAGCCTTATTTTGACAGGATAAAAGGTGTTGCTGATGTCAGCTACTGGGGTGGCAGGGCAAGGCAGATACAAATAGATATAGACCCATACAGATTAAGTGCATATAATATCACTCTTTCAGCCATAATTAGTGGTTTAAGTCAGGAAAATGTAAATATTTCTGCGGGAACTATTGATTTTGGTGCAAAAGATTATAGATTTCGCACAATAGGTGAAGCAAAAACTCCGCAGGATATCAGAAATATTGTAGTAATATCAAGTGATAATGCAAGAATTAAACTTGGTGATATTGCTCAAGTTGATTATGGTTTTTCTAAAAGAAACACTATTGTAAGCTATGGCAATACAAATGCTTTAAGTGTGGGTATAGTAGCTCAAGCAGGGGCTAATGTATTGGAGCTTACAAAAGATGTAGATAAAGTTGTAGAAAACTTAAATAATGGCATATTAAAAAATAATGGTTTAAAGTTTATAAAAATAGCAGACCAGAAAAATTATATTTTACAGGCTATCGCATTAGTAAAATCTAATATTGTTGTTGGCGGACTTTTAGCTGTTATTGTGCTTTTAGTGTTTTTAAGAAGTGTGCGAGCAACTTTAGTTATTGCTGTTAATATTCCAATATGTATTATTGGCACATTTTTAATTATGCATTTACTAGGCAGAACATTAAATGTAATAAGCCTTGCAGGTATTGCTTTTTCTGTTGGTATGTTAATAGATAACTCTATTGTTGTGCTTGAAAATATTGACAGGCATATAGTAAAGGGCAAAAAAGCTCTTGATGCAGCAGTTACTGCTGCAAAAGAAGTGTGGGGTGCAGTGCTTGCATCAACTTTAACAACAATAGCTGTATTTCTTCCTATTGCATTTATCAGAGAAGAAG
>CAMWVK010000178.1 GCA_947177675.1 uncultured Mucispirillum sp. | reverse complement strand
ATAATAAATTCTGCATTTTCATTTAGTAATCATTTTTATAATGTTACTGCTTGACAACACTTTGCCAGTTGATGCTACCTGTTCGTTAATAACAAGGGCAGGTGTGCTTAAAATATTATAAAACATTATTTTTTGAATATCTGTAACATATTCTGTTTCAATATTAAGCCCCAGTTCTTTAAGTGCTGCATCAGTATTCTTCTTTTAATATATGGCAAGTTTTACAACCTGAACCTAATACTTTTACAGATTTAATTTCATCAGCAAGTTGAAATTCCTGTGTGTTTTGACTGCTGCATGCTCCATTCTATGAACAGTATTTTAAAAAAGGAGATAGTTTTTCCTTTATGTTGTATTATTTTAACATATCTTCTATAATTATTTTCATTTGATTTTCTTTTAATTCACCTATATGTATAGTGAATGTGTGTTTACCATTATCTGTTTTTGTAATAAAATTTACATAAGACAACACTTTCTGGCTTGGCTCATAAGGCTTGCCGTTTTTATCAAAGAAAACTTGATATGGTATAATTTTAGCATATATATTTTTATTAATGTCAGGATACTTCCAAACATCAGCAAACTTAATATAAACTCTGCCAGCCATTTCTTTATTTAATCTTTCTAAAACTGGTGCCATATTTACACATGGTATGCAGGTATCAGCTCCATAATCTACTATTACAGGCAGTCCTTGTGAAGTAAGTTTATTAAAATCAACTATTTTAGTAACATTTAAATTAAAACTTAATAAATCATCAGATGAATTTTCAGGGGTATTAAAGTTTTTTAATGTAAATACAACTGCAACTGTCAATATAATAAAAAAAATACCTGTAATATTTTTTTTCATAAATCACCTCTTACAAAAGTATTTCTACATAGTCAAATAAATATCTGCTTATATTATACCAGTATAACAATAGTAGTAAATGCTAATAAAACCTGTTTTTACTGCCTGTTTAAGCATTACAATGGAGGTGGGAGCAAAAGGGTAACAACTGCTCAATAATCAACTTATTTCTATATTGAAATATATAAATATAAAATCATACTGCATTTATATCTATTTATTTTTCATTTTTGCAATATGGGCTTTTATCATTTTATCCATTTCAATGCTGTCATCATATTCAAAAAGCTTAATACTTTTGTTTAGAATGTTTTTTCCCCTTTTAATTTCACATTCTAATATGCTGTTATAGCCTTTTTCATAAAGTGCATATCTTAAATTACCAATACTTTTTATATCATGATAACCGCATTTCAATATTATATCGCCATTTTTAATGCCTGCCTGTTCAGCTGGTGATTTTTTAGTAACAGATTCTACTTTTACTATACCATTTTTTTCATCATCTAATGATATTGCCACTCCAATTTTTGGCGTTCCTTTGCTCTTTATTTCCTCAGGGAAAATGTAAACATCTGCATTTGTTTCTCCCTGATTAATAGATTCACCCTGCATTATTACAAAGCTGTCTTCTCCAGTAATCCTTTTATATCTTAAAGGAATTCCTGAATATTTACCTGCATGACCGTTTCCGCATATTACTACAATATAAGTGTCTGGGTTAGCTTTTCTGTAATCTGCTAAATGTTTTGCCATAATTTCATCCCAAATATTTTGAGACAGGAAAAAGTTTGTAAATTTATTTGTGCTGTCTGTATGCATATCAAAAACAGATTTGATTTTATTTTCATATTTGTTATTCATAATTTTCATTCGCTCAGGCAGAGACAGTGCCTGTTCATCAGTTAAATTATCAATCTGTCCTTGAAACACTTTTGATGTAATCTTTCTGTCTATATTTAACGGGATAATATCTAAATTATTATCCCTTGCATACCTAAATATTGGAGCATAAAGAGAATAATCAAAGCTCCAGTTATTATAATAATCAATACCATCAAGCATTTCTTTTTCAGTAATTCTCCCTTTAACAAAATCATTTACTATATTTAGGTATTCATACTGCACCATTTCCATAGCTATGGCAGTTTTCTTTTTAGAGTTATTAAGATATTCTATTATTGAAAGCTGGTTTGCATGGTGGGAATATTCATTGTGGCTTTCTCCTGCAAATATCACTTTATAAGCAGATGCTTTTTTCATCATATCTTGAAAAGTGTCTAGTTTTTTTACATCTACAATTACATCTTTTTTATGCTCTAAAACATCTATACCCATATCAGCCTGACTACTTGCTTTAAAAACAAGTTTATCATTTTTAAAAATTAATTCCTGATTAAAAGCATAATTCTCTAATAAATATATACTTCCTGTCTGTATATTGTTCGCAATTAAAATATATTTTTCTTTATTCATAGGGTTTTTAAATATAAAATATTCAGAATTATCTGCACTGTTTATATGCTTATCAGCAAAAAATTTAGCGATTTTATTATCATAGCTTCCTATTATTACATCAGAGTTTTCCAAATCACTGAATTTTACTTCATCATCTTTCACATATTTTGGGCTTTTAAATACAGAAGATACTGCATTATTATGCTGAGCATCTATATACAAAATATTTTCCTTATGCAAAATATCTGCAATAACAGGCGATTTTTCATTATCTGTAAGCTCTCTTATTATATGGTAGTTTGGGTCTAAAATAAACTTAACTGCCCCAGTATTTACTGGCACTTTAAAAGTTTCTTCTCTGTCTATACTTGACTGCAGTCTGCCGTATTCTTTTTTATTATCATATTCCACTACATAAGGAATATTTACTACTTTATCACCATATTTTCTTAAAAGAGTGAATGCTATATAGTAATTTCCTTTTTCTGAAATATATTCTGCATTTGTTACAGTTAATTTAATAAGCGGATTTTTGGAAAAATAAGCATCATAAAAGCTGTCTGCATCAATACCATCAAAGCATCTTAATATTTGCAGCCATGTAAGTGATGGCATATCTTTTAAGTCTGCCATCTTGTTTAAGCCTGTCTGAAATTTACTTTCCCCTATATTTAATTTTATCATGTGAAAAATAAATCCTATTGCTTCATCATTTATATCTGGCACATTGTTTACTCCATATATGGAAAGTTTATGGAGTATATTCTTACGGACTAATGCTTTTTCATAAGTATTTGCATTATTTTCAAAATCTTTTATAGTTTTCAGCACATAAGGCACTGGAATTCTGTTATCTTGATTATATACAGCACCAAAACTGAAAGAGCAGGTCATCATTAAAATTAAGTATGAACAAAAAATCTTTTTCATTATATTCCTCTATCTGCCAAATATTTTTATTCCATTTGGCGTAGTATTTTTTTCTTTTGCAGTTACTTTATTTTTATTAAGTGTTATATAAGAATAAGAGCCGTAATGAGTTAATTTGTTCAAACTTTCTTTTGTATGGTTAAAAGAAAACATAATAAATTTATCCCCTTGAGAGTATGGATTTCTTACCACTTTATATGTAGTATTGCCTATTTCAAAAGTAAATGTAAGCCTGCTTTTTAAAAGCTCTGCTACAGTCTGTGGCACAGTATTTTCCATTGATATAATAACATTTTTATCTTTTAAATGGTGCAGGCTGAGATTTCTAATATGGACAGCATCTGTTATATTATGGAATACCTGCTTAAATGATTTATCTTCATTTTTACTGCCTGCAAATAATATTTTATCTGCACCAAAAAGATAATCAAATGATGGAGTAATTTCTGCAGGATATAAAACTCTCATTAAATCATACCTGTCATCTATAATAAATGTATCATTATCAGACTTTAAGTCATATATTATCTGGTTTACACCTTTTTTTGTTTTAAATTTTCCAGTTACAGTATGATTTTCTGAAATATGAGTAAAAGGAATATCTACTTCATCTTCCCCGCCTTTTCTAATTAAATTAAAAGATAAAGTATTATTTTGAAAAGCAGCATTATTTATTGATAAAACAATGTCATCTTTGTTTTGTATCCAGTTAACATAAAAATCATCATTCATACCAATGTATGCAAGTAAATCTTTCCATGATGTTCTAGAATAAAGCTTATCATTTATAAACTTTCTAATACCTGCCATAAAAGCATCATCACCTGCTTTATTTTTAGCCATATGCAGCACCATAAGCCCTTTGCCATAACCTATGGACTGCTCTTTTTTACCTGCATTATATATAAAATTTTTTAACGGAAAACTTTTTTCTGCAGCATAAGCCTGATATTTTGTAAGTACATCTTTTCTATATTTAATTCTGTCATCTTTTTCATAGAAGTAATCAGAAAAATATGTGGTAATGGCTTCTAAAAAGTTGCCGTCCGTCATACTGCATTCAATAGCTGCTCCAAACCACTGGTGCAGCACTTCATGACCAAGTGAACGGTCAGCTACAAAATCTTTATCTATGATAGATGAGCCAAATACTGCCATAGAAGCAAGTGCGTGACCGTAAGGGTTTATATCTTCAGCTATAATGAAATTATGGTATGGAAAATGAGATGAAAACAGCTTTTCATACATTTCTATATAATATGCTGCCTTTTGAAGAAGTTTATAACTTAAATGTTCATGTTCTTTAAATAAAAGTGTATAAATATTAATATTTTTTTGTTTTATTCTTTTAATTACATAATTAGTAGATGCTGTAAAATATATGCTTTTTGGAAGATTATTGTATGTAAAAAGCATTGTATTTTTATTTTGTGAATATGTTACAAACTGGCTTGCAAGCCCTTGAAAATTTTCTGGTATAGTAATATAAAGCTCTGCATTTTCAATATTTGAAACAGCTGGCACTATACTTGAGTATATTGAAATAAAGTCTTTACTGATAGTATCAT
>CAMWVK010000177.1 GCA_947177675.1 uncultured Mucispirillum sp. | reverse complement strand
ATAGACAGCATCTAGCATTTTTTAAAAAAATATGAAATAATAAAATATATAAGATGATAAAAGAGGTAGTGTATGCCAAAGGTAGTTTATGGCTTTCGTAAAGGCGAGCGTCTTGATTTTAGGAATGTTCAGGAATATGACAGACCAGAATCACCCTTTATCTTCCAAGATGATGTAAAGGGAAAACCTGTAAAGCTTGTGATTAGCTGGCATGGTTTTTTAGTATATGATGAGCATATAGATATTGCTTCTGCTATGTGCAGCTTTATACGGTATGTAAGCGAGCATGGCTGCTGCGGCAGATGTATTCCTGGTAAAAACGGCACAACTCTTTTAGCAGACATTATGGAAGAATTAAGGCTGGATCCGTCACTAACTAAAATGCAGGAAGCTCTTGATTTAGCTGACAGCATTAAGGCTACTTCCAAATGTTCATTTGCCCCATCTTCTGTAAGTATAGTAAAATCATTTTTAGAAGAATATCCAGAAAAACTGCATAAATATCAAAATGCACCAAAATTAGATTATCATTTTCATATGTCAGCACCATGCACTTCTGCTTGTCCTGCCCATATACAGATACCAGAATTTATTGATGAGCTTAGAACAAAACGATTTCTGCCTGCTTTATCTATTATCAGGGAGCATATGCCGCTGCCTGGTCTTTGCGGCAGAGTATGCCCGCACCCATGTGAAGCTGTATGCAGGCGTGGTGAAGTAGATGAGCCTGTAAATATTATGAATTTAAAACAGTCTGCATGGAATTATGAATATTTTAGAAACCATGTACCTAATATTCCAGAGAAAAAAGCATCTACTGGTAAAACTTGTGCAGTAATAGGTGCAGGACCTGCGGGGCTTTCTGCAGCATATTATTTAGCACTTATGGGACATCAGGTGGAAGTATTTGATAAAATGCAGGAGCCGGGAGGTATGACTGCTGCAGGGATTCCAGATTTTAGAGAGCCAAGAGAGCATTTACAGTATGAAGCAAACATTATTAGAAATTTAGGTGTAAATATTCATTACAATAAAACATTAGGCAAAGAAATAACATTAGAATATCTTACAGCTTCTTATGATGCTGCACTTTTAGCAATCGGTGCATGGCTTCCGCAGGATTCGCGTATTGCAGATATTGAGCAGGTGGAAGGAATATGCAATGGTATAGACTATTTAGAGCGTGTATCAAAATATGAAAAACCAGTTGAAAACAGCAAAGTAATAGTTGTAGGTGGAGGAAATACTGCTATAGACTGTGCAAGAACTGCTGTTCGCTTTAATAATGATGTTACTGTATTATATAGACGCACCCGTGATGAAATGCCTGCAGAAGATTATGAAATAAAAGATGCAGAAGATGAAGGTGTAAAATTTATGTTTTTAGCTGCACCTGTTAGAGCCGTTGGAGAACATGGTAAGCTCAAAGGAATAGAATGTAATAAAATGAGACTTGGCTCACCTGATGCAACAGGCAGAAGAAGTCCTGAAATTGTAAAAGGAGAAAATTTTATTTTAGAATGTGATTATCTGATACCTGCAATAGGGCAGAAACCAGATATGAGTTTTATTAAGGTAAAAGACAACTTAGAAATTACAAAATGGAATACAATAGTATGTGATAAAGTGTATTTTACCACCTCTATAAAAGGTATTTTTGCTGCAGGAGACTGTATTGATGGAGAAAATACAGTAGTCCGAGCAATTGGTGACGGCAAAAGGGCTGCTCAAATGATAGATAGATATATAATGAGTGGAAGCCCTTATTTAGAGCCGTCAGAAGTTATGGAAAAATATTTATATGACAATAATATATTCAGCTATGGGGAAGCACCAGAGTCGCCTAGACCTGTTATAAAAAGATATGAAACAGAAAAACTTCCAGCAGGTGAGCGTATTAAAAATTTTCAGGAAGTTGAGCAGGCTTATGATGAGCATACTGCAGCACTTGAAGCAAGACGATGTCTTAGATGTATGCGTGTAGGTATGTTTGCAGCAGGAGAGAAATAATGGATAGATATATTACAATTAATGATAAAAAATATCCTTTTAAAGAGGGAGAAACAATATTAATGGTTGCAGAACGCAATAATATCCATATTCCTGTGCTTTGTTATATTAAAGATATTGCCGAAACTGGAGCATGTAGAATATGTCTTGTGGAAGTGGAGGGGGTGCCGCAGCCTGTTGCATCATGTTCTGCCTTTGCAACTGACGGAATGGTTGTTCATACTGATACTGATGAAGTAAAAAAACATAGATTAGGAGCATTAGAGTTTATTCTTTTAAAGCACCCTTTAAAATGTGGAGTATGTGAAAATGCAGAGGACTGTGTATTAAGGGAGCTTGCCCGCCAAATGGGATTAAGTGAAGTAACTGATGTGCAGGAAGAAGAACGACATCCGCTGCAGGACTGGAATATGCTTTTATATGACAGAGATGCATGTGTTTTATGTATGAGATGTGTTAATGTGTGCAGAGATGTGGCAGGATGCGATGCAATAGATGTGGTTGCTCGTGGAAATAATGCTCATATTGAGCCAGTACAGGAACCGTTAAACTGTGATTTCTGCGGTATTTGTGTAGATAACTGCCCAGTTGGTGCTATTAAAGATAAGCCCTTTACTGATTCTCTAAAAGTATGGGAGTTAGAATATATTAATACTACCTGTTCTTTCTGTTCAGTAGGCTGTAAAGTTAATTATGGTGTTTATCAAAACCAGATACACAGAACAAGGCTTTCAAGTGGCACATCTATATGCTCCAAAGGTCGCTATGGGTTTAAGTTTTTAGATATAGATAAAAGAATAAAATCACCACTTATTAAAAAAGATGGTGTTTTTACAAAAACAGACTGGCATGATGCTATGGATAAAGTATATCGCGGTTTAACTGAATATGGAGTAGAAAACAGCCTTATCATAGCTGGAGGCTGGCTTTCAAATGAAGAACTTTTCAGCTATAAAGCATTGGCAGATAAAACAGGTATGAAGTTTATAACAGAAGCAGAAGTTTATTTTGGCAGGTTTGCCCGCTTTTTTAAAGAAAAGTTTGGTCATTATGAAAGTGTAGGCACATTAGAAGAAGTGGAATCTTCTGATGTAATATTTGTTATAGGTGCAGATTTTGCACGAGAAAATGTTGGTGTAAAATGGAGTGTTATTAAAGCAGTCCGCAAAAATAATGCAAAAATTATAACAATAGGTCTGCAAAGGTATGATTATGAAGAAAGAACATTTTTAAGTCTTATTGCAGATTATGCAGATTTTGCAGGCGAGTTTGAAAAAATTAAATCATCAGATAAAAGTATATATACAGCTTTAAGAAAGCAGATTTCATCTAATGCAAAAATATCAATAATAGCTGGCAACGAATATTTTTGCGGAGAAAAGCAGCAGGAATCTATCTTATCATTTGCAGATTATATTGGTAAGGATAAATTAAGAGCCTTTATATTAACTTATGATAAATTTAACTATGTGGGAAGTTTATATGCAGGCGGGTTAACTATTGATGAGGCAGTAAGTGCTGCACCTAAAGCAGTATTTGCACTTGCTGTAAACCCATCAATTGGCAAAAACGAAGAACTTATGCACTTAATAGAAAATGCAGAATTTTATGCCACACCAGATATGTTTTTAACAGGCACAGTAAATAATGCAGATGTGGTGCTTCCTGTCATGTCAGTTTTAGAAACAAATGGCACAGCTGTAAGTATGGACGGCAGGCTTTTACGCACAAAAAAAGTAGTGCAAAGCCCTGTAAATTGCAAAAGTAATTTAGAAATAGCCCATATTTTAGGCGATTATTTTAGAAAAAAGATAGATAAGGATGCTGAAAATGTATTTAAACAGATTGCTTTAGGGTTAGGCTTTAATGCAGATGATTATGAAAGCACAGAAGAAGTATATAGAATAAAGGAAAAAATATTTAATAAAACAGAATACTCATATATTGAACCTGAAAATATGGAGAGTATAGTGTATGTAAACCCAAGACATCATGAGGGGGTATTAACAAAAATAATTTTTGCCAGTGAAGAAGAAAATTATCCTAATTTTCCAGAAATAGAAACATATATTTCGCCGGGTTATGCACGCTCAGGAAATATATTAGATAATATTGCAAAAGGAGTAAAACTAATACCTAGATAAAAGTAGTAGACAAGGGGGTCAATATGTATATTAACAGATTAATGTTATGCGTTATTCTTATGCTGGTAGTATTATCACCATTATCACTTAAAGCGGAATCTGATGTAACACTTGCAGAAAGTATGCTTGCAAACCTTACAGTAGCCAATACAAAAAAAGTAGTTCTTACCGGTAAACATGGAGTATTAAAAATATTCTTTGAAAAAGCAAGTACACAGACTGTTCCTTATAATGTTATCCATTTAACATATGAAGATGTTAATTCATCATTCAAAATGCAGGGGAACAGTGTTGCTATAACTCAGGACGGTAAACTTGTTTTTGCCGTGAATGGCGATAAAGTATATGCAAAAGCGGTACATGGCTGTAAAGAAAATTTAAAAATAATATTTAAAAATATAGAGTATGTTTATAATGAATATCATATATCTATAATCAATAAAAATGATAAATATAGTTTTAGTGAAGTAGTATATGATGCAAATAAGCACACTATGAAAGTATATAATAACGGGAAATATGTTAAAACAGTTGAAATGAAAGAGTAACTATTGCTAAATATAAAAAACTTGGAGATTATTTTTGAAAACAGCAGCTCATCTTTCAAAAAAGGAAATAGTAAATTATGGCAGTTTTTATACACCAGATAAACTTATTAAATATATTAATCAATTAATAAAAAATAATATAGATATTAA
>CAMWVK010000176.1 GCA_947177675.1 uncultured Mucispirillum sp. | reverse complement strand
TATTATATCTATTAAATAATTAAAATGATTCTTTAAAAGATTTACCAACAATAAATTTAGGCATTTTTTTAGCAGGAATAACCATTTCTGCACCAGTTTTAGGGTTACGACCTTTTCTTTCTTTTCTGTCACTTACAGTGAAAGTACCAAAACCAACAATAGTTATTCTTTCACCTTTTTTTAATGTTTCAAGAATTGTAGCTTCATAAGCAGATAACACTTTTTCAGCTTCAACTTTTTTTACACCTGTTTTTTGTGCAATAGAATCGATAAGCTCTTTTTTATTCACGAAAACCTCCATAAATATATAGGATTAATTTGGGTATTATATACAATTACTTATACTTGTCAAGTAAAGATATACCATTTATCCCTTATTTTATTAATAATTCTGCAATTTGAACAGCATTTGTTGCTGCCCCTTTTCTTAATTGGTCACCACTTACAAAAAATGACAAACCATTATCGTATGCAATATCTTCTCTTATTCTGCCAACATAGCATAAATCCTGTCCTGATGCTAAAAGTGGCATCGGATATTGTTTTTCATCAGGATTATCATAAAGTTTAACACCTGGTGCATTAGAAAGTAATTCTCTAGCTTTTTCAGAAGTAAGTTTTTTCTCAGTTTCTATTAAAACACTTTCTGAGTGAGCAGTTAATACTGGCACACGAACACATGTAGCACTAACTTTAATTTCATCAGAATGAAGCATTTTACGAGTTTCGTTATACATTTTCATTTCCTCTTTTGTATAACCATTTTCAGTAAATACATCAATATGCGGAATAACATTAAAAAGAAGCTGATGAGCAAAAGCTTTTACTTCAATAGATTCTCCATTTGACCATGCTTTTGTCTGCTCCATTAATTCCATAGTAGCTGCAGCTCCTGCACCAGAAGCCGATTGATATGATGATACAACAACTCTTTTAATTTTTGCATAATCATGCAGTGGTTTTAAAGGCACAAGCATAATAATCGTTGTGCAGTTAGGGTTAGCAATTATACCATTGTTCTTTAATACATCTTCTGGGTTTACTTCAGGCACAACTAAAGGCACATCTTTATCCATTCTAAAAGCAGAAGAATTATCTACAACTACAGCACCAGCTTTTACTGCAGATGGTGCAAATTCTTTTGACCTGGATGCACCAGCAGAAAATAATGCTATATCAATATCTTTAAATGAATCATGAGTTAATTCTTCAACAGTATATTCTTTATTATTATACTGTATTTTTTTACCAGCAGATCTAGACGATGCTAAAAGTTTTAAATTATCAATAGGAAATTTTCTCTCAGATAAAATATCTAAAAAAGTCTGCCCTACTGCACCAGTAGCTCCAACAACAGCAACATTATAAGCTGATTTTTTTTGTGGTATCATAATATTCTCTCCTAAAATGTAAATAACTTTGTAGCTTTTTAAAGTAGTTTTGTCAAGAATAATAATACAAAAATAGTAAAAAACCTATCAATGTTTGATTTTTACAATTTTAACAATATATCTTTTAAAAATAACTTGCTATTTAAGTTTATTTTATATATTATTATGCGATTTAGGGTTATTAGCTCAGTGGATAGAGCACCAACCTCCGGAGTTGGGTGTCGCAGGTTCAATTCCTGCATAGCCCACTAAATTATTTATATACCGCCTTATTAAAATATTCCATATCTGGAATAATATCACATCCAGTCCATATATTAAATGAACCTGCTGCCTGATAAATAAGCATAGCAAGACCATTTACAAGTTTTATATTATCTTTACGATATAAGGATAAAAAAGAAGTCATTTGTGGTTTATATACCATATCTACTGCTGTGTCTTTGACTTTAAAGCCATAGTCAGTATAAGGTTCTCCTTTTACACCCATAGATGTGGCATTAATAACAATATCAAATTCTAATCCATGTAAATCATCTAAACTGCAAATATCTGCATTATTATCGTATAGTAATGACAAATCTTTAGCTTTTTCTAAAGTTCTATTTGCTATTAAAAAATATTCAGGCTTATTCATTAATAAATACGGTATCACTGCTCTTGAAGCACCACCTGCACCTAATAACAGCACTTTTTTATTTATTGTATTAATACCTGAAGTTTCAAGCATCATATGAAATCCAAAAATATCTGTATTATGTCCAACAATTCCATTATCAGTAAAATGCAGAGTATTCACAGCACCAATACTTTTTGCTGTAATATCAAGCTCTGAACAATATTGCATAACTTCCTGTTTATAGGGAACAGTTACATTTATACCTTTAAAATGAAATTTATTAAACATTATAATTGTTTCTTCAAGCTCTTTTAAACTTATATCATAACAAGTATATCCACCGCAAAGACCTGATTTATATAAAAAATAGTTATGTATAAATGGAGAAAATGTATGAATCAGCGGGTTTCCAATTAATCCTAAATTAATATACACTTATTTATCCTTTATTAATTCTTTTATATCTGAATGCTTATCTAAATTAATTATCCCAACTGAAAGCACAAATTTAATACCTTCTTCTACAGTAATATCTATTTCCCTAATATCTTTTTTAGGAACTACTGCAATAAAACCAGATGTAGGATTAGGTGCTGTTGGAATAAAAACATTTGCACTTTCTTCTTTTGTAGAAACTTCCTGCATAAAAGACAGTGAATCTCTTACAAGAAATGCAATCATCCACATATCTCGCCTTGGAAACTCTATAAGCACAACTTTAGAAAATGATGAGCCAGAAGTATTGCCAAAAGAATCTATAACCTGCTTTGTTGCATTATATATAGAGCGGGCAATAGGAATATGTGTCATAATATTATCAAGCATCTTAATAAAAAGTTTACCAAGATACATTCTTGTAAATATACCTATAATAAAGATAATCAATAGTATAATGATAAATGTGCCTATTTGAAAAATATATTCGCTAAAATCATAATTATACTGATAAGCTACCTTTTTAACAATTGGACTGGCTTTTGAGACTACAATATTATATAAAAAGTAAAGCAGATATACAGTTACTACAATAGGTAAAAGAGCCAGTATGCCTGCTATAAAGATTTTTTTAATTTTTTGAGTAATACTCATAATTTAAAGAGCTTCTACTTAACATTCCAGTTTTCAACTAATGTTAAAAGCTGGCTTTCTGGGTAAAGCATTTTAAAATCATTAATAGTTTTATCAGTATTATTATCGTCAGATGATAATACATTTCTATAATACCATAATTCTCTCATTTCACCCTGTAAATAATTTGCAGGAACAATGCTTTGTCCTAAATCATAAAGCATACCTGCACTTAATTCTGAAAATCTGCCTCCAGCTTTTTTAAGCTCACTTACAGCTTTTTCTGAATTACCAAATATATAATACATTCCTGCACTGCGAACAGCAATATAGTCTTTTAATGACGGCACAGTTGAAGATAATGCAGCAAAAGCATCAACAGAGGCATTATCAAACATTACCATTTCTACAGCACTAAGAGAAGAAATCTTTTTATTTTTAGAGACATCATAAGCAGTATATCCTAAATACACAGCAATAAATAATACTACTAATGCACTTATTAAAATAACAATCATTTTAATATTATTCTGCATAAATGATTCAAGTTTATCTACACCTGTATTATCAATATTGATTCTATCTTTTTTAGCCATTTTTGCCTCCAACAGCTTTCTCAAATATTATTTTATTATTATTAATTATATTTTTTATTTCATTATCACTGATACCTGCACCAAGCATAATTTTATATGCTTTTTCACTTCCTACAAAATCAGATGGACTATGAGCATCATTATCTATAACAAGCTTTGCACCAGCCTTTCCTGCCATATTTGCAACATAAGCATTAGTATATGAATGGCTTTTTCTTGTAGTAATTTCAAGATATACATTATTTTCTGCAGCAAAGCACACATCTTCATAACTTATAAGACCAGGATGAGCTAATATATCAACCTGTGCTTCTATTGCTGCCCTGTTAGTGCCTGAAATAACTGGTTCAGATATTGTTTCACCATGAACTACAACTATATCTGCACCATTATCTCTTGCTATTTTCGTAAGTGGTGCAATATCTTTTGGATTTACATGGGTTATTTCTACACCAACAATCACTTTAAAATCATCTGATGATTTATTAAACCACTCTTTAAATTTTAAGTTAGCCTGCAAAACCTGATAAATATTAGAGCTGTCCACATGGTCTGTTAATGCAATACCTAAATACCCCTGCACCTGTGCAGTGCGTGCTACTTCTGCAGGAATAAGCATACCATCAGAATGTGTTGAGTGTGTATGTAAGTCATAAATCATAATAAAACCTAAAATAAAGTAATTATTTACAAATTATAGTTTTTCAGTTATACTTGCTTTTTAGAAAAATGGCAAGTATATTATTTAAAAAATAAATAATTTTAAAATGGGTTACTTATATGCAGGAAAACTTTGAAGTACGAATTAGAGAAATTGCTAAACTGAAAAAAGGCTGGTCATTTGGTAAAGGTGAAGCATTTAGTGCCGAACATGTTGAAATTGCAGCATTAATTGCATTAAGGTATTACAAAAAATATGCCTTAACAGTAAGTGGTACACCTTCTGAAGATGGCTCTATTGATTTAATGTTTAATATTAAAGATGTCTTTCTTGATTTAATTATACTGCCATCTATTAATGATGTTACTGTCAAATACACCCATGGAATAGGAATTAATAAAATAGAAGAAATGTGGGGTACTGTTTCAATAAGTAAACTTGATAATATAATGGATAAATTTATTGGATTATCTAATAACCAAAAATAAAAATTAACTCACCCCGCCTTTGGCGGGGCGGCG
>CAMWVK010000175.1 GCA_947177675.1 uncultured Mucispirillum sp. | reverse complement strand
GATAACAACATCGTTAATGTAGTTAACATAAGCCTTTTCATAGGCATTACTCCTTTTGTTTCATATTAACTTAAGATAAACTTTCCTTTATCATTTCAAAATCATCTTTAAGAAAGCCTATCATAAAATAGCATACAGGTGCATAGAAACAGACACTTTCAACAAAGCCAATAACTGATTTAGTAAACATTTCTACCCATTTTAAAAGGTGTTCATCTAAAAACATTTTTTGTAAATGCAAAAGACTTTTTACCTGTTCCATATCGCCTTTTTCTATATTTTGTGCAATACCTTTTGAAAGGTATGACATAAACATAAGCTCGTAAGCTATATGGTCTAACGGCTCGTTTGAAGTGTGTTTCATATCAAAATTACAGGATTTATATATATAAAATACTTTTCCTGTTTCTTCCTGCATGGTTAAGTGTGAAGGAGATAAATATATAGATTCAGCAACAGGAACAGAGTCACTTAAACAGAAAAGCCTTGTATAATCATGAAGAAGTTTGTCATCAAACTGTTTTCTCTCTTCCTTATTTAAGGCATTCCTGTTTTTAATAAAATCCTGCACTGCTTTTAATCCATCTGTCATCATTTTATCAGTATTTTCTTCTAATTCAAATGATGAAAAAACTGCCTCAACATTTGCAAAAAGCTCATCTTCAGGCATATTTAGAAAGATATTAGAAAGTGAAGCATAAATAACTTCTCTGCCCTTATGCATATTTACATCTATATTTTCTATTTCTGAATTCATTATATCCCCATTTCATAAAAAGGGGCATACGCCCCTTTTATATTTATTTATTTCCTTATTACTTCGCTAACAACTAAATTAGTGCGTTTTTTAATAAAAAATGATGGTTTAGTATCAGTAGTAGTTGTTGTATTTGCTGAATAAGCATAAGGAAAATCTGCTTTATTCATACGAACTGCATCAGGATATTTTCTTTGCAGGTCATCAATATCACCATAGTCTAATGCTCGGACAGGGCAGGCTGATACACATACAGGAGAATTGCCGTCTTCAATTCTTTCCCAGCAGTATTTACATTTCTGCATAGGGTGGTCTACAACCCAGTTTTCGCCTTTTTTAGGTTCTTGTAATTCATCAGCAATATGAGGTGCTGCAAAAGGACATGCAGTAATGCATGCCTGTAATTTCTGACATTTATTTCTATCTACGATAACTATACCTTTATCTGTTTTTGTGATAGCATCAGCAGCACATGCAGCCATACATGCTGGTTCTTCGCAATGGTTACAGCTCATAGTTAAGTTTTCAAAAACTGAATTGCCAGTTTCATAGTTTTGTTGTTTTCTCCAACGGACAGGACCAGGGTTTACTTGGTTCCAGTCTTTGCATGATACAGAGCAGGCGTTGCAGCCTATACATCTTGATTGGTCAAAATAAAATCCTAATTGCATAATTCAAGTCCTCCCATTATACTCTTTCAATTTTTACCATAGCAGACTGAACACCATTACCATGGTCTAATCGTGATGGTGTAGATGGCATTAGCGTATTACAGTTACCGCCAACATCAATTAAAGAATCTTTATTATTGATATCACCACGGAAATCTACCCAGCAGCCTTGGTGCAGACCAACATATCCAGGAACACAGCGAGCTGTTTTTCTAATTGTGCAATATACTGCACCTATTTCGTTAGAAACTTTTACTAAATCACCATCTTTATAATCAGCAAAATCTTCATCATTTACCCAGATATCTGCATAACTTGCTCTGTTTTCTGCACCTGCAACAGGTTTGCCATCTTCTCCAATAAGTGAGTTAAGGGCTGGGAATGATATATCATCGCCATTAGAAACTGCATAAGCACCGCTGTCATTACCAGAATATAATGCCCCGCCTATTGTTCTGTGAGTAAGTTCTCTCAAATAAGGGTTTTCTGCCTGCGATGAGTGAGCACGGAAACGGTCGTGGGTAGTAGTGAGTAAATATCTGCCATTTAAGTCATCATTAGTTTTTAAGCCATAAGCAACTCTAAAATGGTCTTGATAGTCAAAATAAACAGGGATAGGATAAACGATAGGGTCTCCCTCTTCATCTTTATTTATTTGACCTTGTTTTGCTTTTGGTAGATAACCATGCCATTTGCTGAATAAGTTTTCATAACGCCACACAAGTGTGCCAGAATAAACTTGGAACATACCTGTTTGTTTAGGACAGCTTTCTGTTTCAGCAAAACCCTCTATTCTTGTATCATAAGGGTCGTTACAGAAACCGAATACACCACAAGCATTTGAATAGTCAACGGTTGTAATGGCAGGATAGAATGGGTCCACTGCCTGCTTTGATTCATAAGCTGCTCTAATAGAATGTGTTGTCATATCAGCTCTTTCTGTATTAGGTTTTGCATGGGAAATAGGTTTTTCAAGAAATTCGTCCCAAGTTTTATTATAATATGGACTATTACTATCAGTTTTAATAGTTTCATTATATTTTTTTTGAACAACATCTCTAAACGAACTATTAGACTGTAAACCTGTAAATTGAATAGCTTTATCTTTACCACCATAATAATAAATTAACTCTCTGACAAAATCCCAGCTTGATTTTGATTCACCAGGTCCTGGAATAACAGAATCTACATAAAGTGTTCCGCTGTTTTCTATTGTAACAAAATCTTCCTGCTCCCAAGTAGTTTTTGCAGGCAGCACATAGTCAGAATATCTTGCACTTGGTGACATAAAGTTATCAAAAGTAACAAGATAGAACGCATCTGCCATATTTCCTGTTGGATGTGGACCATAACCATAAGTAGGAAGTGCTTTATACATTCTTGCAGAATCAATTGGGTTTGCATGCTGATTCATTGGTATATTACCAGCAGAGTTTAATATAAAGCGGAAACCTGAAAATGTAACATTATCGGTTTGGTCTTTTAAACTACCGTTACTTGTTACACTGTTATCTTTAAAATCATAATAAGTATGTGTAACACTTTTAGAAGTGCCATCAGGCATTTTCACAGTTTCATTTACCGTAAATGTTGCCGGATTATCTTTACCTACACCAGTAATACCTTGACGGTTTACAAGAGATTTAACACCACCATCATCAAAATAAACCTGTCCTCTTTTACCAGCATTATATTTCGGCTTACCTTTTCCATTTGCATTTACCCAGTCTGGAATATTCGGAACATAACCATTATCTGCCAATTCTTTACTGAAAGCCATTTTTATAGCATTATGCCATTGAGTAACAGAAATTTTTGGATGTGGTCCCATTTTAGCAATTGTGCCATCATCCCATGCTGCTGGACGAAGCAAAGAAGCAGTAATTTGATTAGGGTCTGTTGTTTTAGAAACACCTATTGCATTATTAGCAATACCTGTTCCAGTGATACCCCAGTTTTTAGAAATAATTAAAAGAGCCTGCAAAGCATACAGCGTGATAGTTCCATCATTTTGTTTTAACTGACCACCAGCCCATTCATTATAAACTGGCACTCCGCCTTTTGCACATTTCAGATAAAATTCTGCTAATTCTTTAATTTTTGCTTCAGGAACACCAGTAATTCCTTCTGCCCATTCTGGAGTTTTAGCAACATTCATTTGTTTTTTATAAGCATATTTAGTGTTATTAATATCTGTAAATTTAAAATTAGCTTTCTTTGTATTTCTTGTTAAATTTGGAGTTTTAGTGTTAAATTGACTAGCCATATAGTTTTGACTTGCAGAATATTTGGCTTTAGTTAATCTGTCATCATCACCACCCATAATATAAGCAGAAAATGACTGACCTGCAGGAATTGCAGCTACATATATATAATCTGCATCAGAAGATTTATCATCAAATGAAATTTCACCATTTGTTTTATTTCTCCAATATGCTGGAGTTTCAAAGAAACCGTAAACCATCTTATCAAGATAATTTACATCAAGACCATTACCAGTAGGCGAGCCATCTTCATTGAATGTTAAAGTAATCATATGATATAACATACCTAAAATTAAAGCTACATCTGTGTATGGTTTAGTGCGTATCCATTCAGTTGCTTGAGCGATACCTACTTCTGAAAGTTCTGGACCAATAAATTTAACAGTGCCGCCGTGTTTTTTCATATTTTCAATGCCTTTTGTCCATGAAAATGCTTTAGGGTTGTGAGTTGTAGGTATATTAGAACCCCACATTACAAAATGCATATATCTATCAAGAAATTGTGGAGTTGGACTCATATTTATCATACCAGAGTATGCTGTTCCATAGCCACCCATATAAGACCCTTGGTGGAAAGAATAGTCAGAAGTATAACCAGATGCACCACCTAATAAACGAAGTGCTGGAGAAATTGTTCCAAAGTCATTAACTTCAAATAAACCAGTATAAGAGCCGCCTTGGAATGAAGATGCAATATTACCACAGGCATAAACTGGGTGGAAAGCTTCTGCACCATATTTATTTTGAACAGCTTTTAATCTTGCAGTAATTTCTGATAATGCCTGCTCCCATGAAATACGAACAAAGCCAGACAAGTCACCCCGTTCTTTTGTTTGTTTAAGTGGATATTTTAAACGACCTGGGTGATACAGCCTGCCTTTATAAGCACGGCATCTAGCACATGCACGAGCTTGAGTTGTATTTGGATGGTCATTATCAATAGATGTGCCATCATAAGCATATTTAGTTTCATCTGTAAGAAAACGAACAATACGGCCGTCTGGTGTAACCTGTGCTTTAATAATGCAGCGACCGCCGCAGTTATGAGTTGATGTGCCATAACGGAATATAGGATTTTTTGTATAGTATAGGTCATCTGATGTGATGCCGTTTACTGTTACCCCCCCCCGTATATAATATCTGAACCGCCATCTTTAGAGCAGCCATAAAC
>CAMWVK010000174.1 GCA_947177675.1 uncultured Mucispirillum sp. | reverse complement strand
TGCCATGTATGGCTGCTCTAAAGATGGCGGTTCAGATATTATATACGGGGGGGGGAATATAGCTCTTCTGGTGAACAGGAAAATATCGTAAATGATATAAACAGCGGTGTTGCTGAAGTATGGGCAGGAACTGCTGGACATAACTGTGGTGGTCGTTGTGTAACTCGTGCAGTTAAAAAAAATGGTAAAATAGTTCGTATACTTACTGATGAACGCGTTTATGATAAAACATTTGAAAACGAAGTAAGTAATCCTCAAAGCCGTGCATGCTCTAGGTGTAGAAGTTATGTTGGCCGTCTTTATTCTCCAAGCAGAATGAAATATCCATTAAAACAAACTAAAAAACGCGGTGATTTATCTGGCTTTGTCCGCATTTCATGGGAACAGGCTATGAAAGAAATTGCTCAGCGTTATAATGCAATTTTACAAAAATATGGTTCAGAAGCAATTTATAATCATATGTCAAGTGGTCAGCAAGGTCCATATCAGCGTGGTGGTGGTAATAAGGCGTCATCTGTATTTGCTGCAGCTGTTGGTCCATTAAGCGGTGGTTATCTGCACCAAGGTTATAATTATAGTGCCCATTCAAGATCATATTTTGGCACAACTTATACAGGTGCAAAAGGAGATAAAAATACTACTCAATTAATGCAAAGAAATACAAGAAGCTTATTTTTATGGGGTTCTCACCAGCTTACTTCTTCTAATCCCTACGCTTATTCTGCAATACTAAGTGCACAAACTATTAGAGATAAAGGTGGCAGAGTATGGCATATGAGCCCAACATTAGAAGATACTGGTATTACTCTCGCAACTGACTGGGTTCAGCTCAATCCATTGACAGATGTTGCTCTTATTTCAGCAATTATTTATGATATGATAGATAATACATTTAATGCAGATGGCTCTATTAAAGCAGACCCATATTTAGATGTAGACTACCTTGACACTATGGTATATGGCTTTTTTGCTTCTCCAAAATATTACATAGATAAAACAACAGGAAATATTAGTCTTACATCACAAAATGGATATACAAAAGTTAATGCAGTTCTTCCAGGCTATTCTTATGCTGATTATATTATGGGACAGGATGACCGTTTATCAAAAGCAGTTTATGGCACAGCAATAAATGGTAAAGTAAACTATAACTCTTCAGAATTTGCAAAATCTAGCCAAACTGCAAGAGGTGGTAAATGTATGCTTGGTCAGGATAGCACTGTAGGTGCGGATGCTTCTTACTACTATAAACAAACACTAAGAGAAGCAAAAACTCCAGAATGGGCAGAAGGTATATGCGGTGTACCTGCTGCTACTATTAGAGAAATGGCAAAAGATATATGCGATAAAGTAAAAGCTGGTTTAGGTGTTCTTCACCACTGCAGTAACGGCTGGCAAAGAAATGCGGAAGGTGTAAACTATTTATTTGCATTACAAAACCTTTCAATTATTTCAAAAGGTTGGGGCGTAGATGGTGCAGGCTATTATCAAGGTGCTGCATATAATGCTGAATATGGCACAGATATTCCTAACCTTTCTTATAAAACTGCAAACAGCGATAAATCAAATTATGCAAATACTGTTCCAAAACTTCCATCATGCACAATGTGGCATGCTGGTGTAAAATTTGCTTTTGCAGATGAATTAAAAGTAAACGGATATACTGGTAAATATGTGCCAGATATGGATATGAATGAGTTTAAATCTGGTTATGCTTATGCAGATGATGCAAATATTAAATCATTTGTAAAACATAAATCAAGCAGCATATTTGCTAACAGCTCTATATTAGATTATATTAATGGCGGTCATAATTCTGCAGAACGCTATGAAGTAGGTCCTGATGGATATTATGTAGTAGAAATGAATGGTAATAAACCTGTATATTCAGGCATTAGGTTTGTATATACTGCAGCAGGTAATGCAATTATTAATCAGCATATGAATTCAAATGATACAGCAGAAATGCTTGAATGTCTGCCATTTTATCCAGATGACCCATCAAATGCAGATGGGTTTTGCTATATAGCTCTTGATACTAACTTTTCACCAACAATGCGCTGGGCAGACTATGCACTTCCTGGAACAGCTAACTGGGAAATGACTGATATTATCAGTGGTGCTGGTGCTTCTAAACAGATATATATGCCTAAGGTAATAGATGGACCAGGTGAATCTAAATCTACTTTTGAAATGAATAAATTATTAGCAAAATCTTTAGTAGAAATAGATGGTGGTTATTATGCAGGATTAAACAGCGAGTTTGCTTCAAGAAAGGATACTCCAAATTCATTAATTGAACAGGCATTTAATAATAATGAAAAGGCAAAAACACGCTGGCAAACTTTTGAAAACTATCAAAAAGATGGTTATATTCTTGGTAAGCCAGTCGCTTTAAATGATGCTAAATCTTTAGAGGAAAATGCAATATTAACTGCATTTAATAATTATAAATTAACAGGTATGACTACTCCATTTATTCAACATGCAGGTGATGTAGCTGGTGTAATTACTACATTTAATGGCGAATCATGCAGAACTGGCACAGACAATGACTATAAGCATTATATAGTAGATACTAATGACCCTAAAATGTCATATCGTTTCCATGTATTATCTGATGTTATGGTATGGGAATATACTCACAGAAATGAAAAATTTCATGGATATCTTCCGTTAGAAGAAAGGGGTAACAAAAATACTGATAGTGAAGGTGACCCAATTGTTTATAATATACCAGTATTCTTTGATTACAGAGACTACTTTAAACAAGCTTACGGTCAGGATTTATTTGCAGGCAGCACTAAACCATTATTTAACCTTGGCACACATATCAGATATCGTTCTCACTCTACATTTAATGAAAGTCCTCTTGTAAGAGAACTTGGTAAATTTTCAATAGGAGGCACAACTGCTACAGATACAGATGTATTTGCAGATGTTCTTCCAAAATTTCCAGATGTAAACCCACCATACAATACTGCTCTTACATTAAAAAGGCTTACTCCTGTTGGCCAGGCAGGCTGCGGATATGAAGCAATATGGATGAACCCAGCAGATGCATTATCAAAAGGCATTAATGATGGTGACCTTGTAAAAGTTTACAATCCTATTGGTGCAGTTCATGCTGTAGCAAAATTATCTAATAGAATAAGTAAAGGTGTAACATTACTTCCACAGGGCGGCTGGTATGACCCAGATGCAAATGGCATAGATGATGGCGGTTGTTCAAATACACTTTGTGCATCTACACCAACACGCTGTGACCATGGTAATGCTCAAATGTCAATTGTAGTATTCGTAGAGAAAGCTTAGGAGGATAATTATGCAATACGGATTTGTATTTGACCAATCAAGATGTATGGGCTGCAACGCCTGCACAGTAGCATGTAAAGACTGGAATCAGGTAAAACCAGGATTAGTTCGCTGGAGAAAACATAAAGGACATGAAAAAACTAATGAAGGTTATGATGTTATCAGCCAAACATCAGCATTAGAAACTGTTGAAAACTTAGTTATGAGCTGCAACCACTGTGACAGACCAGCCTGCATAAAAGCATGTTCAAGTAATGCTATCTCAAAAGATGTAAATACAGGTATCGTTTCTATTGATAGAGAAAAATGTATTGGAGTATTGGCTTGTGTTAGTGCATGTCCATTTGGTGCTATCGGTATAGCTGATGACCATCAAGAACCAGAAAAACAAGGTGGCTGGCAGATTGCTCACCCTGCACAAAAATGTAATATGTGTATAGATAGAGTTAATAACGGTCAGGAACCAGTATGTGTTGCAAGCTGTGTAGGCAGAGCAATTCACTGGGGGTCAATTGATAAGTTGAAAAGGGATTATCCTAATGCAGCACAGGTAAATAAAACTCAATTCCCTTATGCTTACCAAAATGATAATGAAGAAACAGGACCATCTTTCTATATTATTCCAAGACAGTCCTTACACATTATTACTAAAACAAACTAATTATAAACAAAGCCAGATATGAAAGTATCTGGCTTTTAAGGGAATTTAAATGTCGGAAAATTATTTAAATAATTTATATGAAATATTTAAAGGCAGTGAAGTTATTTATAAATTTCTTTCACGCTCATATTTTGAGCCTGTAAGTGACTCATATTTTCAAATGCTGAATGATTTAAAAGAATATTTTACCATGCTTGAAAGTGATGATAATGAACTTTTAAATAAAGGAATAAAAGGCATTGTTAAAGTTATAGATGAAAGAAACTGCTTAGAAAATAATCAACTGATAGGTTATGATACAGAAATTTTAAGGGAATATACAGCTTTATTCTGTTTAGGCTCTGCATCAATACCTGTGACAGAGTCAGTATATACATCTGAAAATAATCTTGAAATGCAGGAATCAAGAGATGATATGCTTAAACTTTTCAGCAGTGAAAAAATAAACCCTAGAAAACTTTATAATGAGCCTGAAGACCATATCGGCTTTGAAACATATATTATGTCACTTTATAACAATATGGCAGGAGAACTTATTGAGCAGCAAGATTTAAAATCACTTAAAAATATAGTAGATAAACAGCTATATATATATGAAGAGCATTTATCAAAATGGTTAAAGATATTTACTGCAAATATTCTTAATTCTCCGATAAAAAAAGTTTTTTATGATAAACTTGCAGATTTTACAGAGGGTTATATTAGTGAAAATCATAAATTTTTGCTTGACCTTAAAAATATGCTTGTGGAAACAAACAATTAGGATAATTACATGAGAAAAAATTTAATTAATCTTATAACAGCTTTCTCTCTTTTTTTAGTAATACCTGCTTATGCTTATGTTGGTGATAGTTATGTTACCCCAGACAGCTGGAGTAAGCATGTAA
>CAMWVK010000173.1 GCA_947177675.1 uncultured Mucispirillum sp. | reverse complement strand
TTACATGCTTACTCCAGCTGTCTGGGGTAACATAACTATCACCAACATAAGCATAGGCTGGGACAAAACAAAGGGTTACAAGTATAATTAAAGCATAGCTGAAAATTGCTTTACTTCTCATAGATAGCTCCATATTCCTCTAACTGATTTTGCACACTTTCCATTATTTTTTTGTCATAGTGCAGAAATCCGTTATAAATGTAAGAAGCAGCTAAATATAGTTTACAGTCATATTTACTAATCAAATAACGCTTATTAACTAAACCTTGGAATAAATCACTCCATTTTAAAAGCTGATTAATTATCTCTAAACTATCTTTTATGCCGCTTTGCAGTGCTTCAACATAATCTAAACTTGAAGCACAGAATGTGGATAATTTTTCTAAAAACTTCATTTGGACATAAAGATGATCTTCTGGCTCTAAAAAATTTGCAGGAGGGGTAAATTTCCACCTTTTATAAATATTCATCACATATTCCCAAGGTTCCTGTTTCATTGTGCCGCCAGAAGATATTGCTCCAGAAGCTGTTGCAGGAACACTATTCATTCCAAGATAAAATAATTATGTATATGTTTTATTAAAAATATGACAAAGCTCACTTTCATCTTTTTCATTTTCGTATGCAATATATTCTTCTAAAAGAGTGATACCCTTTTTTAAATTTTCATCATCTTCCTGCACTATGTTTTTAAGCACTGGCAAATATTTTTCGGATAATCCTTTAAAACTTTCTTTGACAGGCTCTTTAAAAATTAAAGCCAAATATTCATACATTGATGCTCTGCCATATAATAATTCTTTTAATGCAGTTCGTATATTTTCATCTAATTCCAACTTATTCTCCACATAAGAAGTATTCCCTCATTACAAGGGAATACTTTTAATAATTATATATGTCTTGGTTTAAAGTAAAATGATGGTGTTGTCCTAAAAGCTTCTGTCAGGTTGCCTGCAATATTTGCAGTATCTGCAGGGAAGCCTGCAAGGTTGCCATTATTTTTTACAGTTTGTGCATCTGGATATTTTTCCTCAATATATTCAACTGTTCCAAAATCAATAGCACGAGTTAAGCAGGCAGCAACGCACACTGGTTTTTGACCTATTGCAACTCTATCTATACACATATTACACTTAACCATTTTATGACCTTTTGTTGGTGTAGTTAATGATAATTGTGGTGCTTCCTGCTCATCATCTGGGAATTGTGGAGCATCATAAGGACAGGCACTTTTACAGCTACCGTTACCTTGACATTTATCTCTATCTATTACAACAATACCATCTTCTGGTCGTTTGTAGATTGCTTCAAATGGGCAGGCTTGAATACATGCTGGATTTGCACAATGATTGCAGCCAAAAACAGTCATAAATACAGAAACATTTGGAAACTTTCCTACTTCTGTTACATGAAGTTTTCTTAATTTTGCTGTGCCAGGCTGCAGTTTATTCCAGTCTTTACATGCAACAACACATGTTTGGCAGCCCATACATTTAGTTTGGTCAAAATAAAATGCTAATTGTTTTGTTCTATCTACCATGATTATTCTCCCTATTGAGCTTTGTCAGCTTTATAAACTTTAACACGGCATTCACTTGCCAGTGACATACCACCTGCGATACGGCATGGGCGTAATCCAAATAATGTGTTTGCATTGCCGCCAACATCTACTTTGTCATAAGTTATGTCATAAGGTGAAGTCCATTGTTCAATTGGAGCATACCAGCTGCCTTGAGTCATAGATATTGTTCCAGGACGAACCCTTTCTGAAAGGTGAGCAGAACCTGCTACTTTACCACGAAGACTTTCTACAATGATAACATCGCATTCTGCAATACCTTTTGAAGAAGCTGTAGCTGGGTTTAACCAGATAGTTTCATAAACATCATCTGTCCATACCTGCTGTGCTTTTTTATCTTCTTCTGTAACAGTATTATCAATATTAGCACCAGCATTAGCATTAGTTATGCTTCTTCTAATATGAGTAGGGTTACCGTTTTTATCCCGTTTATAAAATTCTACTTCGTTAGCAAATGCACTTGAGTTGAAAGTAGAGTGAGAACGATAGATTGTGTGCCATGTTAATAAGTTGCAGTCATAACCTTGACCTATCAAACCTAATGGGTCTGGGTGTGGTTCAGCTGTCTGGTCAGCATGGCAGCCTTCAATTAATGGGATATACATTGGTATTGGATAGCAGAAACGGCCTTTACTTTCCAGATTTCTTGCTTTTGCTATTTTTGAATAAATTGAACCGCTGTTTTTTAAATTTATACCTTCATCAATGTTGTTACCCATACGCATTTCATAGTTTTCCATTAATGCTAAGCTGTATGCTTCAACCCTGCCTGAAAGTGTTCTAAATGCAGTTTTAACAGCATTATTTGCTTTACTTGCAGAATCAACAAGTTTACCTTTACCGGGATTTTTTAAGAACTGTTCATAAGCAATATAGTTATCTAATTTGCTTAAATCCTGGTCTGGTTTATAGAAACCAGCAGCCTGCCAGTCTTTAGCATCCATTCCATATACTGCTTTGTTTATTTCAATATTTCTTTCCCATACTTCTTTTTCAAAAACATTTCTTTCTTTTACAACATCTCTCACTTGGAAGCCATTAAAATAGCCTTCTTCCTGACCAAATGCTTTTGCAAGAACAGCACCAATTTCCATTTCAACTAATGCATCTCCTGGTGGATTTATTGCTTTTGTAGTTAAGAAACGCAATGGAGAGCGAGTAGAATTACCAGACTGATATCTTTCAAAAGAAATAGAGCCCGGTAACACAACATCTGCATATTGTGCTGAAGAAGTCATATTAACATCTATTACACCTAAGAATGATATTACATACTCACCTTTTTCATCTTTTGCCTGCCATATTTTTGCAGCTAAGTTACAGTCACCATTTTGGTTTATAGGAATATTACCACCGCATGAAAATATAAATTTAATTGGTGCAGGTAAGCGTTTTACTTGCCCATCATTCCATCTTGCTTTATACACTCTTCTTGTTTCTTCTGTAAAAGATGAACCATCTGCAGTTGGAATGTATACTTTTTCATTAATTTTACCATATTTGCCTATTTCGCACGCATCAAGCCATTGGAAAACAGAAATTGTATCACTTGAATGGTTTGAGTTATAGTTATTAGGGAAAGTTAATAAACTCATTTCACCAAGAGCATCTTTAAATACAGTTTTACCATTTGAATCTGTTGATAAATATTTAAATTTATTTTGAAGAGCTGCAGCATTTCTTTCATCATCTATTTTAATATTCCAGCTAGATGTAAATCCAGGTCTTCTATCGTTGCCTCTGCCATCTGCACGACCATGACTTCTGCCCTTTTCCCCAAAGCATAAAAGGAAATTCATAAGAACAGTCCATGCCCAGCATGCCTGATCTCCTTCAGAGTTACGCTGTAAGCCACCCATCATCCAGCAGTGAACATTTTTAGTTAAAAATGTATCTGCTAGAGCTTTAATTTGAGCAGCAGAAACACCGCATATTTTTTCAGCCCATTCTGGAGTTTTTTCTACCTGACCATAACATTTAGTTTTTTTACTTCTTTTTGCTGCTTCATCATAAAGTTCATCATATTCGCCATCTAAATCATAGCTTCTTACATTATAACCAATATCATCTGGATAAATAGATGCACCTTTATTTAATCCTGCATCAAAAAGTGTTCTACTACTACCAAATACATAAGCTGAGAAAGATGCTCCAGGATTTACTTTTGCAGCTGTTTTAAATGTATTTGCTTCGGAAGTATCTTTTAAGGTATAAGATTCATTTGTATCACCATCAGCATCATCAGTATCAAAGAAACCGTATACATACTTACCAACTGCCTGACGAAGTGCATTATTAAAATCTGCATCAGATACATTACCTTGTAATGCAGCTTTTTGAGTATCAGTTAATGCTGCATGAGCAATATACATATCTGCTAATTCGCGTTTTTTATCTGTTAAAATATAGTGAATCATACCGCAAATCATAGCAGTATCTGTTCCTTGAATAGGTGCAAGGAACTCATCAGCACCTAAAATAGCAGTATTTGTATATTTAGGGTCAATAACAGTGATTTTTTCAAGATTGCTTGTTGTGGCAGTTTTACCGCCAGGAATAGCAGAGCCTTTGCCTCTATCTTTTATCTCTTTAATTTGAGCAAAAGTAAAATTGATTTGCTGCTGGTTAAGCATTTCTGAAAGGTTATAGCCCCATACGATTAATTCATCTGCATTATATACATCTTGGAAGTCATTTGAGCGTGGTTGAGAGTTTGCATCATGCATACCTCTTGTTATAAGCTCCCATTGTGGAAAGCTGTAGTCATCATGAGTTCTTGTCATAGCCCCAGATGGTGCACCTATCATTTTAAAAAGGTCGTTTTGTGGGCTGTAACCGCCACCCATACCTGAAGCATAAATAGAGTGGAATGCTGCAGGACCATATTTATCCATAACTTCATCTGCTTTTTCTTTAATAAAATTTGCAGCTTCTTCCCATGTTACTCTTTCAAAAGTATTTAAGTTACCTCTTTCACCTTTTTGTATCATAGGATACATTAATCTGTTAGAGTTATAAATCCATGAACGCTGGCTTCTGCATCTTGGACATGCTCTGTCCTGCATATAGTCACCAGTGCCGTCTACATAAGTTTTTTCTGGAGTTTCATCTGTTGCAAATCTTTTAATTACGCCATCTTTAACATAGGCTTTAAGAACACAACCACCACCGCAGTTGTGAGGAGATGAGCCTGCGAATACAGTCTCGTCAATTAATGGAGCTTCAGGACTTACATTATTTGTGCCAGCCCCCCCCCGTATATAATATCTGAACCGCCATCTTTAGAGCAGCCA
>CAMWVK010000172.1 GCA_947177675.1 uncultured Mucispirillum sp. | reverse complement strand
TGCGCAGGAGGCTCGTGGGCTCGGATCTGTGTATAAGAGACAGGTATGCAAATGGGCTATAATTTTAAAGATGACCTTTTTGAGTCTGATTACATTAAAGTAATAGAAACAAAAATTGAAGAATTACAAAAATCTGGCACTCAGATTAATCAGGAATCATTAGCTAAATTAATTGATGAAGTAAATAACCAAATTGTAGATGATTTTGCAGCAAAAACAGATAACCCTGATAAGTTTAAATTATTAGTGAATTCACATCATGTTCAATCAAAAATTGAAGAAACAAAAAAAATAGCAGAACAGTTAAATGTAAGTGCTACTCCTGCATTTTATATTAATGGTAAACCTATTTCTGGTTATAATGAAAATTTAATATTTAAAGTTTTAAAGAGTATTAAATAAGAAATCATATTTAAATCATTGATTCCGCCAATATTATGGCGGAATTTTTTTTTGCCCTATTGTAAAAAAAGAAAAAATCTAGTAAAATATTGCTCAAATAAATATAAAGGATAAAGTATGTCTGTAATAAAAAGGCTGTCCCCAGAAGTTGCTTCAAAAATAGCAGCAGGGGAAGTTGTTGAGAAACCTTTTAATGTTGTAAAAGAATTAATAGAAAACTCATGCGATGCTGGTGCAACTAAAATTATTGTTGAAATCAATGAAGGCGGACTAAATAAGATAAAAGTTACTGATAATGGTAAAGGTATTGATAAAGATGATTTACCGCTTGCATTAGAGCGTTTTGCAACAAGTAAAGCAGAAACAGTTGAAGATGTTTATTCAGCTGCAACTTTTGGTTTCAGAGGGGAAGCAATAGCTGCAATTTCTTCTGTAAGTGATTTTAAAATTACAAGTGGTAAAGATGGCAACGCCTATACTATCACATGCCGGTATGGTAAAATTGGTGAAATAAAACCAACTGCAGCAGTAAAAGGCACAATTATAGAAGCTGACAGGCTTTTTGAAAATCTGCCTGCAAGGAGAAAGTTTTTAAAAAGTTCTAAAAGTTTAGAAGCAGAAATTATAAAACTTATAAAACATTTTTCTCTTATTAATCCAAAAATTGATATTAGCTTAAAATGTAATGATAAAGAAGTATATCATTCATTATCTTCTGACGATACAGCAGTAAGAGCAGCCAAAGTATTTAGTGGAAAAGCATTCTGTCAAGGTGTGGCAGAATATGCTGGTAAAAAAGTAATTGCATGTGCCACACTTCCTTCCGCCAGCGACAGATTGAAAAGAGATGCTATAATTATTGGTGTAAATGGCAGGCTTATAAAAGATACAAGTTTAGTGCAGGCAGTTATTAATGCATATCACAGGCTTATTCCTGATGGCAGATTTCCTACAGCAGTGATAGATATTAGAATTAGTCCAGATATTGTTGATGCAAATGTACACCCAGCAAAACTGGAAGTAAGGTTTGTAAATGCAGGAGAAATGTTTTCTCTTGTAAGTGATGCTGTTGCAAACTCTTTTAAAGGTAAAGGAGTAAATACTGGCTATACTGGTAACTATATTAAGCAGGGTTATACTATTAATGAAAAACAGGATAATAAAGAACAAAGTAATATAGAGTATGAAAAAAAAGAAGAAATGAAGCCTGTATTTAACAGAGAAAACAGTTATAAAACTTTTTCAGAGTATAAAGGTAACTGCTTAAATACATCTTGCAGTAATAACAGCCCAGCAGTTAATACAGAAGAAAATATAATTGCAAAAATGTCTCAGCCTGTTTATACATTATCCCTTGATGAAACACTTGAAGATATTCCTGTAATTAATACAGAACAGAGTAATGATACAGAAATAAATAAAAATTATGATACTCTTGATAATCGCATAGCTAATGGAGAATTCAAAGTAGTAGGGCAGGTAGATAAAACTTATATTATTATAGAAACACCTAATAAAGAAATATTATTTATAGACCAGCATGCAGCACATGAAAGGATACTTTTTGAAAAAATACAGTCAGATAATACAGCAAAACCAAAACCCTCTGTGGTACTGCATGATGCAGTAGAAGTTATAATGACTGATGAAATTATAGAAAATATTGACAGATTTAAATTAATCATAGAATCTTTTGGTTATGCATATAAAGTTACAGGTATAGATAAGATTGAAATTTTGAGAGTGCCATATAATATTATAAGGAAAAATATTGCAAAAGAATTTACAAATATAGCAGTAGATTTATGTTTAACTGGTAAGTCAAAACAGGAAGAAGCTCCACGAGCAATGCTTTCTTGTAAATCAGCTGTTAAAGCTGGTGATGAATTAACTTATGCAGAAATGGAATATCTTGTTACACTGCTTTTTAATACAAATAATTTTGGAACATGTCCCCATGGCAGACCAATTATATATATGATGACTGTGCAGGAGCTTGCAAGGAAATTTTATAGATGATAATACCTATTATTACAGGTCCTACATCTTCAGGTAAAAGCGGCACAGCTTATAATGCTGCATTAAAAACAGGTATGGTAGAGATTATTAGTGCAGATGCATTTCAGGTATATACTGGGCTTGATATAGGCACAGCAAAAGTCAGTAAGCAGGAAATGCAGCAGGTAAAACATCATCTTATAAATATTATGCAGCCAGATAAATGTTATTCTGCAGGTATGTTTATGCAGCAGGCAGAAGAGCTTATTGATGATATTCTAAAAAGGGGAAAAGTGCCAATAATAGCAGGTGGCACAGGGCTTTATATTAAGTCATTAACTGATGGTATTTTTGACTGTCCAGAAATTGAAAGCCGTGTTAGAGAAGAACTGCAGAAGAAAGCTGAAAAGGATGGATTATCTGTATTATATCATAATCTTATACAGGTTGATAAAGAATATGCTTCTAAAATCAGCAGTAATGATCCAGCAAGGATTATACGAGCATTAGAAATATATTATGGGCTTGGTATTTCTTTAACAGAAGCACATAAAAAATACAGCAGAGAACCAAAATATAAATATACTTGTGCAGTTTTATGGCAGGATAGAAAAGCACTTTATGAAAGAATAAATGAAAGAACTGTGCAAATGTGGCAAAAAGGCTGGAAACAGGAAGTAGAAAATCTTTTGAATGCAGGATATACTGTAGAATGTCCGTCATTTAGAGCAATAGGATATAAGCTGATTGCAGATTACATAATAAATGGTGGAAGTGAGGAGTATGTTATAAACCAAATAGCAAAAGAAACAAGGCATTTTGCAAAACGCCAGTTTACCTGGTTTAAGAATAAAGAAAATATAGTTTTATATGATAATGTATCATTGCTTGAAAATAGTTTAATAGATTTGATTAATGGAAAAAGGAGCTTATTATGAGATATGCAATAATATTTACAATAATTATATGTGCCATTGTATTTTATATTATTTTTGGTCATAATGGTGTGCTTAAATATAATGAGCTTGTAACAGTCCGCCAAAGTTATGAAGAAAGGATTAGAGAAATGGATAAAGAAATAGCAGAAAAAGAAAGAGAGTTAGAGCTTGCTATTAAAAATCAGGAATATTTAGAAGGGATTATAAGACGAGAACTTGGTCTGCAGAAAATGGGTGAGGATGTATATATTATAGAAGATAACAAAACTATAAAAGAAAAGAAATAATTGAGTGTATTATGCAGGAATTTAGTGTCAGGGAAATATCACAAATATTATCAGGTATATTAAAAAATGCTTTTCCAGAAATGGTTGCAGTTACTGGAGAAATATCTCAGGTATCAAAACAGAATTCAAGCGGTCATATATATTTTACATTAAAAGAAGGTGATTCTGTTTTAAATGCAACTTATTTTAAATTTTACCATACATCAAATAATTTTATGCCAAAACTTGGTGATAAAGTAAAGGTATATGGTGAAATAAAAACTTATGATAAATCAAGCAGTTATCAGATAAATGTTAAAAAAATAGAGTATGATTCAGAAGGGATTTTATGGAAGCAGTTTGAAGAAATGAAAAAGAAACTCTTTGCAGAAGGTCTTTTTGATGAATCAAGAAAAAGACCTATTCCTAAATATCCATACAGAGCAGCTGTATTAACAGCTTTAACTGGAGCTGTTATTAAAGATTTTATAGTTACCACTAAAAATGAAAAAGGAAGATATTTAATAGATGTATGGAATATTCCTGTGCAGAATATTGAAAATGCACCAATTATTGCAGATTCTATATTAAAAGCAGGACAGCTTATTGAAAGATATGATGTAATAGTTGTTATGCGTGGCGGCGGAAGTATGGAAGATTTAGCTGTTTTTAATCAGGAAGTTGTGGCTCGTGCTGCTGCTGCTTCAAAAGTGCCTCTTGTTAGTGCAGTAGGTCATGAAACAGATTTTACAATTATAGATTATGTTGCAGATTACAGGGCAGCAACACCAACTGCAGCAGCTGCGTATTTATCTTCTCACTATAAAGCCGCACAGCAGCTGCTGGAAAAATATATATTTGTATTAAAAAAAAATACTGCTGGTATGATTGAGAAAAAAAATCAGCAGCTTGATATGGTTTTATTAAAATTAGACAGTAAGTCACCACAGCATAAGCTTATAAAACTTAATCATACAATTTCAAGCTTTAATAATGCAATTAAAAACATTATTAATAAAAAACTTTATGAATTAAATAAAACAATATCAAAATATGAAAGTGTGGTGGTTGCAGCTAATCCTAATAATTTAATAGAAACATATAAAATAAGAATATCTAACAGCCGTAAAGCATTATCAATCAATATGTCAGCTAAACTTTCAGATTATAAGCAAAAAGAGAAAATGTATAGAAAAAATATAAAAACTGCAGTATCAAATAAACTAGAAAAGAAAGCTGCCCGTTTAGAATTTTATTCTCATAAGATAAGTT
>CAMWVK010000171.1 GCA_947177675.1 uncultured Mucispirillum sp. | reverse complement strand
ATCTAAATTATCAAAATAATAATATATAGTATTATCTTCTATTCGGCGATACATTACTGCATCTTCATTATTTTTAATAGGTGAAGCGAATTTACCGCATTTTTTACCAGAGCAGTAAAATTCTCCATAGTTTAATACAATATTTTTACTGGAACAGTTTTTAGGCATTACAGATATTTTACTTTCCTTTCCATTAATATTCTGATAAAGATTTCCGCTGAATGATTTATAATATAACAATTTACCAGAAATACATGCTTTTGGCATTTCATAACTCATAGATAAAAATCTCTGCCATACTGTTTCAAGATAGTATATTTGTATATTTGACTTATCAAGAGTTATAAATGTTGTAGATGTGGAAGCAAACTTATCTTTTACAGGCAAATCATGGTATATTTCTCTGTCAGTTATTAAAGTTGTGCCGCAAAGACCTGAAACACTGTATGGGCTTGCTGTGCAGTCTGTATTATCGCTTATTTTTACAGTATCATTATCAAGCACAAAAAACTTTTTATTATCTTTTAATGTGCCGTAAAATCTGCCTTCTGAGTGATATATTTCATTATATCCTGATGGAATTTGACCTGTTAATATAAAAGCCTGCATATTTTTATCATAAGTCAGCACATAACCATTTTCCTGAATAAGAACAGGGGCACCCTTTAAATATCCTGCTGCTTTTATCAAAAGCCCAGTATCCCCAATATACAGCTCATCACCATTATAAGAGTTCCTTAACGCTGCTTGAGAGCCAACCCACTCTATAATATAATTTGGCACTATTTCTACACTGCCATTTAACATTCTAGAATATGTGCCTAAACTTGCACACTCTGCAGCAGAATATACATCTACATGACTGCTGTTATAAATAACAGCTTCAAGACCATACACTCTTACATTGTTATAAGTATGTTTTAAATAAAGTCCTGGACAGTTTGCAATAGTAAACCCTATTTCATCAGACTTCAAAACAGCAATCATTTCTTTGCCTGCTGCCATTGATGTTACATTATTATCAGTATATACTCTTTGATATGTTTTCCTAAAACTAACTAAAGAATTTCTAATCATAGAAGATTCAGGTATCTTCACTTCAAAATCTTTTGGATTTGAGGGTTCTGCTTTTACAGGACTGACTACCTGCAAAAGCTGCCCACCTGTAATAACTTTTTGTTTTTCTGCACAGCCATATAATAATAAAACTATACTAGCTGCTGCTAAAATAGACTTTTTCATTACCTTTATTTTTAATCAATAAGCCTGTTATTTGGCTGTTTTTTAAGCTGGTCCCATCCAATAACTACTTCTATTACATGCCGCTGGTCTGAATACTGACCTGCATAAGCACCAAGTTCTTCTGTGTAATAAGCATAGTTTATACGGAGTGCCCATATATTAACACCTGCACCTGCTGTCCAATACCCTTGATGAAGACCTGTGCGGAGAAATATTCTATTCCAAAAGCCTATTTCTGCACCAATATTTACTCGTTTTCCAAAAGAATCATCTGTGCCGTTCATAAATATTAAATCATTAAAATCTATAACAATATTAGATGAAATAAACTCCCAGTTTGGAGAGATTGCAAAACTTAAATTTAATGTAGGCTCAACTTTATCTAAACCTGAAGCCATAGATTGATAACCAAAATCATTAAACGAAAGCCCTACTCTTGCATTTAATTCTTTTCTAAGCCATGGAAGTTCATACATTATACCAACACTTGCAAGGATACCCCAGCCAGTATTTTCCAATATATCGCTTACTATGCTGTTTGTATCTAAACTGGCAATATCAACTGCTGTATATGTTGCACTATAACCCATACGGTAAAAACCCATTAATGATACACCAAAATGCAAAGATTTATCTTTTAAAAATGAATGGGCATAAGTTAAAACTGCCCCTGCATCTGCATGAACTTTTGCAGAAACTGTAGGCATGACTTTATTATATGTAAGCAAATTTGCATAGCTGTTTACAAATATACCAAAAGACCAGTTTTTATATGTAAATGCAGGGAAAAAAGTAATAGGGCTTATATTGTTATACTGCCCCATCATACCTTCTAATGTTTTTGTAATGGTATTTGTATCAAGCCCCCCTTTTAAAAACATATTGCCAAGGTCAATGGCATTTGAAACCATATTACTGTTAGCACCAATGCTTACAGGAATAATATCAACATTCCACACACTTTTATTCATAGCAAGACCTGCAGGGTTATAAAAAGCTGCATATTTATCATCACTTACTCCAAAAAAAGCATTACCCATACCCATAGCACGCACAGAGGTCATCATTCTAGGATATTCTCGTGAAAATACTGCTTTTTGTGCATAGCTTGCCGTAAATGGAATAACTACTAAAAGAGTAACTAAAATTGCTTTAAATTTCATACCTGTCTTTCCCCTCCCCCAGCCTTATTCATTTCCTTAACCATTAACGCATTACCATTGTCATTATTCTAGTTTTCTTTTATATTTGTTATGTATTCTTTTAATTTGTCTGCAGATACTTTTTTTGAATCTTTATCAAGCAGACTGTCTTTTATTTCATTTACCATATCTTCAGAACCGCCTAAAAGACTTTCCATTGATGATAAGTTGTCAACAGCTGTATTTACTGTTAAAGTTAATTTATCCAGATATTCATAATTTTCAGCAAGAAACTTATCTACTTCTGCATTTACATCTATCTGCTCTAATGCCTGCTGCAAACCATTTTTACTGATTTCTATGGGAATATATGCTTCTGCAATAGAGCTTATCAGTAAAGAAACATTTATAGCTGAACCTATTAAGCCAGCAAAACCGCATATAGAGGCAGTGTTCCTGTCAAGAGTAGTATTGTTATCTTTTGCAAGAGCTTTTCTTATGTGGCATATATCAACTGCTTTGAAATAAAATGAACTTACATCATTCAAATTTTCAGGAGTTATTTCTGATATACCAAGCATAGCAGCAACAACACTATACACATCAGATGTACCTGCTTTACTAACCTCATCTATACCTCCAATGATATTAAAACCACCACAGTGTAATACAGCACTTAAAAATTTAAATGTATCATCTCTAGATAATACTGCTCCAGTTGGGTCTACTCTGTCATAATAAGCTATTACGGGAGCACAATTATTTCCTATAAATTCAAAATCTAACTGGTCTTGTTTAGCTGCATACGAGCCATTATTATCTATATCTGCATATATATTTTCATCACAGCCATATAATGAAACTAAAAAAACAAGTAACAGCAAGTATAAAATATATTTTTTCATACAAAATACCATCACATTATATTAGTGAGAATATAGTTTAGCTCCAGCACGAGAGCCTGCAATATTGCCTAAATAATTAACACCCAATACATAATGTATGCTTGGGTTATATCTATATACAGCACAAAAATTATTAAAGGCTGCATGATATTCTTTACCATTTGCACCCTGCACTGTAAAAAGTATTGCTTTTGTATCATCAGATACAGCAATAGGGAAAGATACACCTGCATTTTTTAATGTTTTAACAGTTACTTTATAACCATTACATGGCGATTCTGTAACATATTTATAAAACTTCCTGCCTTTTACACGCACTTTCATAGAAACAGGTTCACCTGTTTTCCACCCTTTTTTCTTTAAAAAATTTGCAACACTGTATAAAGCATCTAAATGGTTATTAATAATATCTATATGCTTATTCCCTGTGCCGCTTACAGCATAAGTTAATACATTACTTGGCATAAACTGCGGTATTCCAACAGCACCTGCATAAGAGCTTTTAATATCAAAAATATCTGTATCTGTTTTTCTAGCAAATAAAAATAATGCTTCTAATTCTCTTTGAAAATATTCTGCACGCCTTGGATAGTAAAAGGCAAGAGTAGCAATAGAATCTACAGCACGAAATCTCATAGGGTAATGTCCATAATTAGTTTCCATTCCTATGATTCCAACAATAATATGAGCAGGCACTCCATACTGCTTTTCTGCTTTTGCAAGCTCTTTTTTATGCTCTTTAAAATATCTTACCCCTAAATCAAGACGAATATCATTTACCATATTTTTTTTATAAACTGCCCAGGTATTTACACTTTCAGCAGGCTTATTCATATATTGCGGAGTAAAGCCAGAATGCATTGTTTTATCAAAAACACTATATAGATAATCTTTACTAAAACCATGCTGATTATTCATTTTATTAACAAAAGCATCAACATCTGGATTATTTATAAACTTACCTGCAGTAAACTCTGCATAAGATTTGTCAAAAATAAACAAATACAACAAAATTATCAAAAAAATTAATTTTTTCATAAGATTAGATATAGCATATATTTTATAAAAATAAAAGAAAAATATAAATTTTGAATAAAGATATATTGCTTAAATTGTGCCATACAATACTTGTCTATTCTGAACCTGATTACAGGCTCATATAATAAGCTGCATTACCCTATTTTCTTGTAATAATACTTACAGCTGTATAATAATTAAAATAAAATACTTACTAAAATTAAAAATATACCTTAAAAATTAGTATATATTAATATGTCTTAATATCCACTTTTAAGAGCTGCTCGTGTTATTTCATTCTCTTTGCAACTTAATTTCTTATGAGTTGTTTTTTTGGAAAAATATATGATGTATTTTTATGCAGGTATAGGCAAATTTATTTCGGCTGTGCGTGGTTATAAAAATTCAAGGATGAATTTTTATAAAAAGGCTCAACAGGTTTAGCTGCCAGATTGTCTTCAGCGAAGTAAGTTGCTTCAGCTATGGTGAGCGTCTTTTGCAAGGACACTTTTTTCCAACCGAGAGGTAAGGAATAAAAAAAAGTGGCTGGAACAGTTTTAAAAATAAATAATAACTTACTATACAAGAA
>CAMWVK010000170.1 GCA_947177675.1 uncultured Mucispirillum sp. | reverse complement strand
ATTCTATACAATATCTAAATTTTTTATAATTGCAAGTATTATTTTATAACAAACATTATTTATTTATGAAAAAAATAAATTTAAATCATATTTAATAGTTATTTTTTACTATTGATTAAAAAAATAAGTTATGATAATATAAACTGCATAAAAAATAAAGGTGGAGTTATGTCAACAATAATGAATGAAAAAATTGAATCTATTTACCGACAAATAGTAAACAGAAATCCTGGGGAAGTTGAGTTTCATCAAGCTGTTAGAGAAGTTTTAGAAACTCTTGGAGTAGTTTTAGATAAACATCCAGAATATTTGGAACAGAAACTTATAGAAAGAATATGCGAGCCTGAAAGGCAGATTATTTTTAGAGTTCCTTGGATAGATGATAAAGGTGAAATTCATATTAACAGAGGTTTCCGTGTTCAATTTTCAAGTGTAATGGGGCCTTATAAAGGCGGTCTTCGTTTTCACCCTTCAGTTTATCTTGGTATTATTAAATTTTTAGGATTTGAGCAGATATTTAAAAATGCACTAACTGGTATGCCGATAGGTGGTGCAAAAGGTGGTTCAGATTTTGACCCTAAAGGCAAATCTGATGCAGAAATTATGCGTTTCTGCCAAAGCTTTATGACAGAACTTCATAAATATATTGGCGAATATACAGATGTTCCTGCTGGCGATATTGGTGTTGGTGGCAGAGAAATTGGCTACCTTTTTGGACAGTATAAAAGATTAACAAGCAGATTTGAATCAGGTGTTATTACAGGTAAAGGCATGGCTTACGGCGGCTCTCTTGTTCGTAAAGAAGCTACAGGATATGGACTTGTTTATTTTACTGAACTTATGCTGAAAACTAAAAAAGAAGCTTTTGACGGTAAAAAAGTTATAGTTTCAGGTGCTGGCAATGTAGCAATATATGCTATGGAAAAAGTGCAGCAGTTAGGCGGTAAAATTATTGCATGTTCTGACTCAAACGGTTACATATATGATGCTGAGGGTATTAAACTGGATACTGTTAAGCAAATCAAAGAAGTAGAATACAAACGCATTAAAGAATATGTAAAATATCATCCAAATGCAGAATATAAAGAAAGTGGAAGTATCTGGGATATTCCTTGTGATATTGCTATGCCTTGTGCTACACAAAATGAATTAAATGAAAAACATGCAGAAACATTAATTAAAAACGGCTGTATCTGTGTAACAGAAGGTGCAAATATGCCAAGCACTCCTGGAGCTATTCATCTTTTACAGTCATCTAATGTGCTTTATGCTCCAGGTAAAGCAACTAATGCTGGCGGTGTTGCTACTTCTGCTCTTGAAATGCAGCAAAATGCATGCAGAGATACTTGGAAATTTGACTATACTGATGCAAGACTGCAATCAATTATGCGTGATATTCATAGAACATGCTTTGAAACAGCTGAAGAATATGGATTTAAAGGCAATTATTTAATGGGTGCAAATATTGCAGGCTTTACTCGTGTTGCTGATGCTATGATACCACTTGGACTTATTTAATAAAATAAGTTTGATTTTATTATATTTTAAATGGGATAATCTACATTATCCCATTTTTTTTATGAGATAACTATAACTCTTTTTTTAATATCTTCTTTATCTTTTTGTGCAGGTTCTTCACCTATTGCACCAAAAGGCATTTCTGCAATTAATACATATTCTTCTGGAATATTTAAAAGTTCTTTAACAGCCTTGTCTATTATAGGATTATAATGCTGCAGAGATGCACCTATTTCAAGCTCTCTTAACCCGCTCCAAACAGCAAGCTGCAACATACCACTGGCTTGATTTGCCCACACTGGAAAATTTGCAGCATAAGCTGGAAATTTACTTTGCATATCAGATACTACCCTACTATCATAAAAATACAAAATAGTCCCATATCCTGCAAGGAAACCATCAATTTTTTCTCTTGGCACTTTTCCACCAAAAGCATTATATATAGTCTCCCATAGTTTATTCTGCATTTCTCCATGCACAATAACTAAACGGCTGCTTTTCATATTAAAAGCATCAGGCACAAGCTCTGTTATTTCTTCCACAATTTCTATAACATTTTCAATAGATACTGGCAGTTCTTTTTTAATATTATAATATGTTCTGCGTTTTTTTAATGAATTAACTATATGCATCATTATTTCTCCATTACTTTATTTTCCAAGCTTCTAGACTTACCCAAAAAACTTGTATAAGCTATATAAGTATATTATTTAATTAATAACAACCATTTTAAAAATATAATTTATATTGTATTGCCCAGTTTTAAATTTAATTAATTATATATATATTTTAGATACTTCGCATAAGGCTCAGTATGACATAATATGAAACATCTGTATTATAAATCACTTTGCACTTTGTTTTACTCTCTTAAAAAAGATAGATTTTAATGGTATAAGGCTTCTAAACTGCCAAACTGCTCTATGTATTTAATTAATATTCTCAGTTTTACAAGATTATCTATATCTTCTATATTATCTCTAACTAGAAATAAATTACAAGATAATTTTTTAATATTGATGATATTTAATAACTTATTTTTAATCAAGAATGTTATAAAATATTTATATTAAAGGGTTTTTGATGTTATATACATAATGAGGCATATCTAAATTATAGTAATGCTTAACTATTTCATCTTTTATAGTCATTCCATTTCTTTCTGCAACTTTTTGGGAAGCATAGTTATTTGTGCGGATAATAGAATAAACTTCATTAATTTTTAACTTTTGAAACGCATATTCCTTGCATGCAGTGGCACTTTCTACTGCATATCCATTATGCCAGTATGATTTATTAAAAAGATAGCCTATTTCATAAATTTTTTTATCTTTATAATCCTGCAGAGTAAGTCCGCACTGACCTATTAATTTATTTTTGCTTTTTAATATAACAGCCAAAAGCCCCACTCCATCATTTTCGTATCTTTCCTGTTGCTTTATATACCACTGCATTACCTCATCATTAGAAAAGCTGTGTTCATAAGCATACATTACATCTTTATCCTGCATAATATCACATAATTCTTTCATATCAGATAAATGCAGTTTTCTTAAATAAAGCCTTTTTGTTTCAATAATAATATTATTCAACTTATATCACTGCCTGTTTTGCTGCCTAAAAACAGTGATAATAATGCAGGAATTAAAAACAATGTAAATATAGTAGATAATGCCATACCACCTAATATAACACTTCCCATACCACGATAAAGTTCACTGCCAGCCCCCGGTGTTAAAACAAGGGGAAGCATACCAAAAAGAGATGTAGTTGTACTCATAAAGATTGGTCTAATTCTTGTTTTTAAAGCATCACGGATTGCACTACTGCCACTCATACCATATTTTATGTTATTTAAAGTCTGATAAACAATTAATATAGGGTTATTTACAACTGAGCCTATAAGCATAATAAATCCAAGCATAGTAATAATATCAAGAGACTGTGCTATTAAAAATCTGTTTACAAAATCAAGCCCAATAAATCCACCTGTTGCAGCAAGTGGCACTGAAAACATAATAATAAGAGGATAAAAGAAGTTGTTAAGAAGTGCTGCCATTAAAAGATATGTTATAAGTATTGCAAGTATAAGATTACCAGAAACAGCATTTTTAGCACTTTCAAGCTTTGATGATGCTCCGCTTGTATATACTGTTATACCTTGCAGCAGACCTTCTTCTCTCATAGGCTCTAACACTTTTTTATTTATTTTATCCTGCAGCTGCTCTAATACCATACCTTTTGGAAGTGTAATAATAAATAAAAATGAACGCTGATAGTTATATCTTCTTATTCTTTCTATACCCATTACTTCCTTTGTTTCTGCAAGACTTGATATTGGTACAGGAAACCCTGAGCTAGAGTTTATAAGTATAGAATAGACTTCATCTGGATTATTAAAGCTTTTCCTTTCTCCCTGCAGTATAATATCTATTGTGCCAATAGATGAATCTTTAAATTCCCCAACTTTTCTGCCATCTAAATAAGCATCAATAGATATGCCAAGCTCATAAGCTGTAATACCTGCAGATTTTAATGCTTCACGGTTTGGAATAATCTGCACTTCTGGATATACTGGATTTGATGTAGGGTTTAAACGCAGCTGAACTTCTGGTATCTCATTCATTATCCTGTCTTGAATAAGACGGACAGTATTGATAAGGCTTTCATACTCCATAGCCCCTGCCACATTTACCAAAAATGTATTACTTGAGCCTCTGCCAATATTAAATAAAGGCACCTGTGAAGTAGATGCTGTAATGCCCGGAATTCTTGCTGAAACTGATGCTAATAACGGCTGTAGTTCTACAACTCTTGCCTCATCTTTACTTGTTGCACGAAGTGCTACGAAAGTAGAACTTGCAATAAAAACAAAGTTGTCTATTTGCGGATAGCCATCTTTTTCACTTTCCATATATGGCTTTAATTCTCTGTATATGAAATCACCGATGGCTTTTCTCTCATTATATGAAATACCTGGTGGTGGAGTAAAACGAGACTCTACCATATTTTTATTACCAAGTGGCAGATAGTCCATTTTAGGCATAAGTATATAAGCACTTATTATAGAAAAACATGTAACTATAACTATAAAAGCAAATTTTATAATAAATTTAGAATTAATTTTATCAGATATTAAAACAATATATTTTACAAAAAAATTACCAGCATTAACAAGCAGCTTATTTGGACTGTATTTTATTAATTTTTCTTTCACATTATCATTTATATGCAGTGCAGATGTTTTACTTTTTATTCTGCTTAATACTGAACTGCTTTTTTCTTTTTTATTTTCTTCTGATGAAAATAATATTTTTGATAGGACAGGAATAACAGTAATAGATGTAATAAGACTTAAACCAACAGCTGCACTAACCGCTATTGCAACATCA
>CAMWVK010000169.1 GCA_947177675.1 uncultured Mucispirillum sp. | reverse complement strand
TGTATGGCTGCTCTAAAGATGGCGGTTCAGATATTATATACGGGGGGGGGCTGGCGGCTCAACTGATGTAGAAATACCAGAAACTGGCGAAGTAAAATATTTTTACGGAGCAAGTGGACATAATTGCGGCGGTCGCTGCATAAGCAAAGCTGAAGTAATCAACGGCACAATCAAAAGAATTCTTACAGACGAAAGTTTATACACACCAGATGGCACATATATTGACCCAGAAAGCAGAAACTTTCCACAAACAAGGTCATGTTCAAGATGTCGTGCATACAAATATCGTTTATATCATCCAGGAAGATTATTATATCCATTAAAACAAACTAAAAAACGCGGTGATTTATCAGGTTTCAAACGCATAACCTGGGAGCAGGCATATAAAGAAATTGCTTCAAAGCATAAGAAAGTTTTAGCAAAATATGGCGTTGATGGCATATATCAAATTTATGCATGTGGTTCTGTTTCAAGCCAGTTTAATGGTTCACAAGCAGGTGCAATTGGTAAAACAAATGGTTATGTAATGAAAGCTATGGGTGGTGTTACTACTACAATGTTTGGTTCATATTCTACTCACCAAAATACATATTTTGGTGTTGGTTATACAGGTATGGATGCAAATATAGATGCAAACTTAGTAGCCAAATATACTCAAAATTTAGTGTTATGGGGTGATAACTCTATGACAACAGGCAACAACTCTGCCTGGGCTTCATCAAAAGCTGTAGAAGATATGAAAAACCGTGGTGATGGTGCTTCTGTTACATTTATAGGACCAGAATTTGTTGAAACAGGTATGGTATTAGCAGATAGATGGATAAAATCAAAACCTTACACTGATCCTGCATTAGTTGCTGCAATTATTTATAAATTACTTGAACAGACTTTCAATCTTGAAACTGGTGAATTACTTGAAAAACCTGCACTTGATATAGATTATCTTGATACAATGGTGTATGGTTTCTTTGATTCTCCAGAATACTGGGTGCATAATACTACTGGTGAAATAGTAACTACAAATCCAAATGATACGACAGACTATCGCCGTATTCCAGCAGTTCCAGCAGGGCAGTCTTACTGCTCATGGATACTTGGTAATAATGCTAATGCAAAAACTTATGCAGAGCTTGGAGCAACTAGAAACTATACAGCATCTAAATTTAGCAATACAAAACGCTGGGCACCTTGCTCTTATTCTGTATCAAGAGGACAGTCTACAAAATATAAAACAAAACAAGATTTCCAAAAACCAAAAAATGCAGCATGGGCATCACCAATTACAGGTGTTTCTGAAAGCTCTATTGAATATCTAGCAAATATATTTAGAGATTCAAAACCAGTAAATTCTAGATGGTCTGGCGGTCAGCAAAAACAACATGATGGTATAGCAAACCTTTATGCAGTGCAGGCTTTACATATTATTACAAAACATGTTGGTCAAAAAGGTTCTGCTTTTTCATGGCATCCGTTTACTGCATCTGTATTAGACCAAGAAACAGTTTATGATACAAATTTTAATCCAACTACTACTCAAGTTATAGGAAAACGCCCTATAATATCATGTACAGCATGGCATACTACAATTAAAAAATGCTTTGCAGATGAAATGGCAGCAGGTGGCTATACTCACAGCTCTATCCCAAACTATGAAGCAGGCAGTATAGATAATTTCTACTGGGATGATGGTGGCACAAAAGCTATGGTTCAGTGGAGAAGACATTCTGATGGTTCATTAAAAGAATATACTGATAATAATGGCAATACTTTCTATGACTGGGAAGGCAGAACGAGCACAGCAGGAAGTGATACTGATACTGCAGAAGGTCATGCACAAGGAACACCAATATATGCAGGTATAAGACTTTTATACAATGCTGGTGGTAATATATTTATGAATCAGCATGAAAATTCAAATGACTCAAGAGATATGCTTGAATCATTAAAATTAAATGATGGAGAAGCAGATACTTTCTGCCTTGTCTCTATTGATAATTTTATGTCTGCAACTCCAAGATACAGTGACTATGTTCTTCCTGCATCTACTTTCTGGGAACAACAGGATATAGTTGCACCATATTCATCACCAGCATTTTATGCACAACAGGTTATACTGCCTCCAGGTGAAGCAAAACCAGTTTGGGATATTGGTCAGCAGTTACTTAAAACTTATGAAAATGCTTATGGTGATTCTCATTATGATGAAGTATATGCAGAAGGTGAAACTATTGAAACAGTAATTAAAAAAAGATTTGAAGTATGGAAAGCTTCTTCACCATTTGCAGATAAAACATGGGAAGAATATAAAGCAAATCCATTAATGCCAGCTAAACCAAATGATTTTAAAGAATCAATACCAGCAAGAAAAACTGTAATGGATAATTATAATAATATATCAAATAAAATGCTTCCTTTTATTAAACCAAATGATGCTGCGTACAGCGTAAGTACAAATGAATATAATCAAGGTGGTTATGGTAATGAATATGCAAATATAACAACTGCACCACAGTCACCAAAAAGATTTCAAGTTTATTCACCAGTCCTTGTGTGGCAGTATGAAAATAAATTCAGCAAATGGCATGGTTATCTTCCAGAAGCTCAACGCGGTCAAAAGCATAAAGACCATGAAGGTGATGCAATAGTTCTTCCATTACCAATCTATTATGCATATGAAGACTATTTTATGGAAGCTTACGGCTGTTATGATTCTGTTACTTCTGCAGAAGATATGAATACAAAATATCCATATTTATTAACAACAACTCATGATAGATTTCGTTCTCACTCATCGTTGGCAGAAAACCCAATGTTAAGAGAGCTTTCTCACAGAGTTCCGGGAGCTAAACAAAATACTAAAAATCCTAATGCACCATATACTCGTAAGGAAGATACTTTTAAACCTGCTAATGACTATGGTTACTATGCAACAGGTCCAAGTGCTGCATTTAATATTAATGAAGTTGGCAAATATCCAAAATTAAGCAAAACTATTAATGATGATGGCACAATAAAGAGCGAATACAAAGATATAGCATCATATACTGAAGTATGGCTTAACGAAAATACTAGAGACGCTTCTGGTCAGCAAATAAATGATGGTGATTTAGTTCAGATTGAAAATCCAATTGGTGCAGTTCGCTGTGTAGCAAGACTTTCTAAAAGATGCAGACCTGGTTTTATTGGCTTACACCAAGGCTGCTGGTATGATCCTAGAGAAGGAATATCTCCAATGGATAGTACTCATACATATAAATCAGTAGATGTTGGTGGTAACTGTAATACATTAATGGCATCACAGCCATCTCGTATTGACCATGGTAATGGGCAGCAGTCAGCAATGGTAAAGATTTATAAAATTAATAATTAGGGGATATGGAAATGGAAATAAATAAAAAAACAGTTCAAGTAAAAAGATGGGCATTTTATTTTGACCAATCAAGGTGTCTTGCATGTAATGCATGCACAGTAGCCTGCAAAGACTGGTATGGTGTTAATCCTGGTGAAGTAAGTTACAGACATCAAATGACTTATGAAATGGAAACAGATGGTGCTCCATCATTCTATTCTCTTGTTATGAGCTGCAACCACTGTGCAGAACCTGCCTGCTTAAAAGCATGTGCAGCAGGTGCAATTTCAAAACGCTCTGATGGTATAGTTGTAGTAGATAGAAGCAAATGTCAGGAATTAAAATCATGTTTATCAGCCTGTCCATTTGGAGCTCCAGGTATTGCAGATGATAGACAGGAACCAGTAAAAGGCAGTGAAAAATGGTCATACAGCCACCCAATGCAGAAATGTAATATGTGCTATGACTTACTTGATAAAGGCGAAAAAACAGTATGCGAACGCTCATGTGTTGGTCATGCAATAGAAGTTGGTGATTATGATGAACTAATGGCAAAATATGCTGGAGCCATTCAAGTTAATATTTCTCAGTTCCCTTATGCTTATAAAAATGGAACAGACACATCAACTAATCCAAGTTTCTTAATCAAACCAAGAAAAGCTTTACTTGTAGATAAAGCATACGAGGAAGAATAAATCATTAAATATATATCATCTGCTGAGTAACCAGCAGATGATTTTTATGGAGATATAATGCATCAAAAAGAAATAATCAGCAGTATGCAGGGCAGGGAAGTAATATATGCTTTTTTTTCAGATATATTTTTATTTTTAGCAGATAATAAGCATATATTGTTATTAAAAGAAATTCTGCCAGCATTAAAAGAGATATGTTCAGGCAGCGAATTAGAATTGCATAAAAGCATAGACTTGCTTGAACAATATACTTATAAATACATAAATGAAGAAAATAAGCAGGAATTATTAGATAATTTAAACTTATCCTATACTCGTTTATACTGTTTAGGTAATGGTGTTCCATTATCAGAATCTGTGTATGTATCTCCAATTCATTTAACAAGGCAGGAGTCAGAAATAGAGGCAGGCAGAATATATAATCTGTGTAGCTTTGATATGAAACACAATGCCAATGAGCCAAAAGACCATTTGTCTTATGAGCTTATGTTTATGTCATATTTAAGTAAGGGAATATCAAAACATTTAGCAGATAATAATATGCAGGAAGCTTCTAAACTAACTGCTTTGCAAAAAGAGTTTTTAAATAACCACATATTAAACTGGATAGATGAAATGTGTATGATGACAATGAAAATATCAGAATCACATGAATTTTATTATCCACTTACAGAAGTACTAAAAAGTTATTTAAAAGCTGATAAAGAATATTTAGAAACTTTGGAATTTTAACAATTAAGGAGTAATGCCTATGAAAAGGCTGATGTTCAATATATTAACGATGTTGTTATCTATTGTATTTTCTGCTTATGCTTATGTTGGCGATGCCTATATTACCCCAGACAGCTGGAGTAAGCATGTAAATGCCAACGGTATCAAAGCAAGCTTAAAGG
>CAMWVK010000168.1 GCA_947177675.1 uncultured Mucispirillum sp. | reverse complement strand
CTCTTTTACTGCACCTTCTAAAAATTCTATTCTCACTTATTATCTATATTAAATACATTACTGGCAGATATTGTTGTTTGTTTTCCACTGCATAAATCTTCCATACGCTTTTCAGCAATATAAATATCTTCTATATCTTCAAGATACCTGTTAAGTAATTCATTGTAAAAAAAATATTGAGTTTCATTTAGTTGCTTTTGCAAGTTTTATTAATTCTTTCTTTATTTTCTTTTGATGTGCTAAAAATAAGAAGTTCAGTTACCATAATCATATCCTGTATATAATATATTGTATACACAAAATCAAGTTTTAAATGTCTGTAAAATTATTGCAATCGTTTTTAGATTTTACCACTTTTTTCTTGACAAATCCCCCCCCCTGTTATAATGCTTTAACTTTTTTATTTGGAGGATAAATTATGAAAAAGTCTTTATTACTTATTTTAGCAAGTCTTCTTGCTGTTTTTACACTTGCTGGTTGTTCAGAAGATGACAAAAATGATAATGGTGGTACAACTCCCCCACAGACCACATATCCTTTACCAGAGGATATAAGTACTCTTAAAGGAACTTATGATATTAAATTCTTTTATACAGATGGTGGCGGTCAGGCTGTTGTTACTACAGATTGTTATAAGGTAACAGAATATGTTGGAAGCTCTGCAAAACAATGTGAAAATGCAGACAAAGAAACTGTAACATATACTGGAAGATTAACTTTTGATGTATTAGAAGATGATTCTGTAAAAATTATAAGCAAAATCCAAATGGCTGGTGGTGCTTTTGATAATACACCACTGGGTAAGGCTGCAAAATTATTAGGTGCAAATTATAATTATACAGAATATGCAATTATTCCAGCAGATGCAATTTCTGAAACAAAAATTAATGACCCAGAAACTGGAAAAAATGTAAAAGGTGTGCAAGGTAGAAATGCTGTAAATCCAACACCTTATTATCCAGATAGTGCAGCACAAAGAAACAATGCAGCAAACACAACTTATGAATTTACTTATGAGAATAATGTATTAATATGTAAAATGAAAGATACATCATCTATTGCTACTGCTGATATTGTTATTCGTCTTGAAAAAAAAGATGAAGATATTGAAGAATTTGATGCACAAACACCTTTTGAAACTCCAACAATAGATAATTTTGTAAATTTTTATAATAAAATTATTGGTAAGTATTCATTAAATTCATTATCAGTGCTTGGAAATCCTATGGATGACCAACTTCAATCTACTGATTATGCAGCAATAAACTCAAATAAAGGTCATTTAGCATTAAACTTGTCATTTATGGGGGGGGGAGTATGAATGTTTTTGTATATTCAGAAAAACCTGAAGAATTAATGGCTGAAGGTCTTGATGCTGATACATCTACAGAAAATACTAAAGTTACTTTTTCTTTGCCAGCACTTGCTGAAATTAAAATGACAAGAGATACCCCATATACTACGGCACAAGGTATTGGGCAAAAGCAGGAAAATATTTCTGTAAATGTTCATAATGGTAATAACATCACTGAAGAAACAACAACATTTAATGTTACTGTAAGTCAATCTGCAAGTTCTACAAACTTTTATAAAATTACTGTATATGATGATATGGACATATTACCAGAAGGTTCATATGCAGCATTAGAAGACAATAAAAATTTCAAGGCAAACCCTGCTGATTGTTCATCAGATTTGACAGGTCCTACTTCATGTAAAGTAACAGTATCTGGACTTACAGCAAAAGAGAAAGAAACTCCATTTATTGTCCTTGTAGAAGAAACTGATAAAGATGGTTTAAAGCCTACAGGAGTAAAAGCTCTTGGTTTAGTAAAACTTAGTGCAGCAGCTACTGCTCAATAAAATTATTTGTTTACATACAGATATTATAAAAGCGGGTTATTAACCCGCTTTTTTTATGTTTAATAATAAATGCTTAATTTGATTATATTATACTATTGTCTCTCAGAGGGAGTGAAACGAGCGAAGAGTCTGAATTATGGATACTGCCTGTATTTACAATATTCTTGCTTTTGTGGAAAGTAGAAGTCTGTGTATTTATAGATTCTTCGCTTCGCTCTGAATAGACAATGTTGTGGGATGGTGCTGAATAGACAGTGTGAAGCTTGAAAGTATATAATATATTCTATCACAACAAATGTCTCTCAGAGGGAGTGAAACGAGCGAAGAGTCTGAATTGTAGATACTGCCTGTATTTACAATATTCTTGCTTTTGTGGGAAGTAGAAGTCTGTGTATTTAAGATTCTTCGCTATCGGTCTAGCCACTTTTTCTGATTCCGTCGCTACTCGCTCAGGAAAAAGTGTCCTCGCAAAAATCGCTCGTCTGAATGGACAGTGGGGGAAGATGGCTCTGAATAGACAGTGTGCGAAGTAATTTATAATATAGATACTTCTGCTTATGTCATACTGAGCCAAAGGCGAAGTATCTAAACTATATATAATTAATTGAATTTAAAGTAGAGTATTAACATTATAATATAGTGAGCAGGAAAGTTTAAAAAAAATATTTTACTGAATAAAAAAACAGCCTTAATCTTTTATAGATAAGGCTGTTTTTTTTAAATATATTTGTATAATATCAAATATTTATTAATTTCTATAAGGTATATCATCAAGTTTTCTTACTGGTCTTTCTCCTGCTGTGCCCTGTTTTATAATTTTTAATCTCATTGACACTGTTTTATTTTCATCACCAAACTGCATATCTGAAAAATTAGGATTTTTTGGTTCAAAGTTTATTTCTGTTGTTCTTATATTCTCATCTAATTCTTCTTTTAATCCCAATAGTCCTACTTGAGCAAAAATGTTTTCTAATTGAAAATCTGTATCAAGATAAAGTTGATAGTTTATATTTTTTAAATAAACATTATCTGACTGCTCATCTGTTGTTAAAAAGCATTTTTTAAGATTCTCATCTATTATTTGTATTTTTATATCAATGGGTAAATCTACATAGTCAGGTAAGTTCCTTAAAGATGGAGTTGCAACCATTTCACCTGCAAAAGCTTCACCGCCAAAATATTCAGAATTATCACATGTAATTTTTTCTATTCTGTAATAACCAATATACTTTAATGCACCATTAACACTTGAACAACTTTCGTTACCCTCTGTAGCTTTTGGGTCACATAATTTTGGTGATTTATAAAAAATATTATCCACATTTTCAATATCATCAAGAGATATTATATCATTGTCATTTTTTTGCAGGGAAGTAATATTATAAGAATACTTATCATCTGTAAACTCAATAGGGGTATCTAAAGTAATTGTTCTATTATCTTTTATGCTATACTGCGGTAATTCAATAAGTTGTGTTTCTCTGTTTCTTTCACCATCTTCATTTTTATTATATGCATTGTATGATAGGTCATAATTATATGCTAGAGAACCATCTGCCTGTAATTGCAGCTGTATAAATCCATTCATATATGATGTATATATACTATTTGTCGTATTAATTTTTAGTGCATTAACCATATATTTGCCAATAAGAGAATGTGTATTTTTTTCATCAATTGGTGTATAATTTATTTTTTCTGCAGGTTTTGGGTCTGGCACATCATCTTCTTCAAAAACATCACAGCCATATATAAGTGAAATTGTAAATAGTAAGGTTAATAATATATTTTTTTTCATTGTTTTCTCCCATATTTAGAAATTAGCTTGTAATGCAACCATTGCTGTAAATCGTGTTAAAAATCCGAATTCTGTAATTATATCAAAATACCTAATTGGTGAGAATATTATACCTGCATTCATTGTCCAAGGGGAAGCATATTCTGCATTAGCTCTGTATTTTGATGTTATTGTAACTGGTTCTGTTGTGCCATCTATTGTCCCCGCAGGTAATGTTACAGTGTATTGACCTTGAACTTTATTGCCCATAGGCATATACATATACTGGGCTCCAAAAGTGAAAGCGACTTTCATATCTTTAGGCAGTGGAACATTTAACCCTACTCTTGCACCTGCTATTAGTGACTCTATTGCTTTGTCTGTCATATTAGAAAAAGACCATGCATAATTTGCCATTAAAACAGCAAAAGGCACAACTCTTCCTAAACGGAAACCATAAGAAGCTGCAGCACCAACAGCACCGGTATCTGCTTTTACTTTTAGAGCCTGATCTAATTTATAACCATTTGACATTATACCAGGGATACCATCTACAACAGCAGTAAATTTACTTGTAACATCTGTATGGATATATACACCAAAGACAGATAAAAACGGAAGTATATTTATACCAGCTCTTACTCCAACAGAGTTTGTTTCAACTTTTGCATTATACATTCCTACTGGTTGAGCATTTTCTTCTGTTACACCGTAGAAACCCCAGCCTTTAGCATTAGTAATATTTTGCGGAATTTCCATATGGTAGTAAATTGCAGAAACGAAAAAAGGTTTTGGCGGTCTTATACCATTAGCTCTTGCCTGCTTACCTAATATAGGAAGATAATCTTCCACAATATGTGTTCTAGGAATTGGAGCAGGGCGTTTTTTTGCTGTTACAGCAGTATCAGATGCTGCCTGCTGCTCTTGAGCAAAAGATGCATTAGCAAAAAAGAAAGTAAATGCTAATGCGGTAAGAAAAACTGTGATTTTTTTCATACTATAAAAACCTCATAAAAAATATTTTTTATTATAAAAAACATTAAAAAGCATAACTCATTTTATCTGTTATGTAAAGCAAAATATGATTTTTTATGGACGCAGTGGATAGATTTGTCTGATGTATAAATAAAGTTAAGGGAAGCAAAATATTTTAGCTGTTTTAATTAACCTGCTGCACAGGTTCAGAGTAGATAGTGTATAGGTATCAGAATAGATATAAGCTGCAAACAGTAAAGTTTAAAATAATATTCCACCACAACAAATGTCTCTCAGAGGGAGTGAAACGAGCGAAGAGTCTGAATTATGGAT
>CAMWVK010000167.1 GCA_947177675.1 uncultured Mucispirillum sp. | reverse complement strand
GTATTTTAACAGCATTAATTAATTCATTTTTAGAGTAAAATCTATTATTAGCATATAAAATTTTACTATCTTCTCATAAAGCTTCTTTCCACCTTTCCATTCTGCCATGGGGAGTATGGTATTATTCTCTATCGCCTATATACTGAACTGTTATAGTTTCATACCTTGTATAGCTCTTTTTTGACTTATTTAATGACTTTAAGCATTGCTTCCTTATCTCTGCATACACATACTGCCAAAACTTCTCTTATAACCTAATTCTTGAAGTCTTATATATATATCTGCCAGACCATATAAGCTGTGTGATGCTGCAAAATTAAAAAAGGACACAAAAAATTTGTAATTATTACTGTTTATTTAAAATAAAAATCTGCAAAAATTTATACATAATCTGCGGATTTATATAAGAAATAAATTTTACTGCTCGTTATTTGTATGCTTGTTCTTGTTTAAAAAAAGCATATCTATAATAATTAATGATACACCAATAGTTATGCAGCTGTCTGCCACATTAAATGCTGGAAAATGATATAATGAATAGTAAAAATCAAGAAAATCTACAACTTTTCCTATGTATATCCTGTCAATTAAATTGCCTATTGCACCGCTTAAAATAAGAGCAAATCCTGTAATGCTCGCTTTTGATTTTTCTAATGCAAAAATATAAAGTATTATAAATATTGCAATTATTGTAACAGTCACAAAAAATAACTGCCTGTAGTTTTCATTCATATCATGCAGAAAGCTAAAAGCAGCTCCCGGATTTAATACATATACTATATTAAAAAATCCATCAATTACAGGCACTGCACTGTAAAGCTCCATTGTTGATTTAATAATATTTTTTGTAATAAAATCTGCTGCTAATGGAAGCAGAGTAAAAAGCAGCAGATATTTTTTTTTATTAATAATTTCTTTCCATACATTTTTAAGCTTAGCATTAAAACTCATTTATTTTAAAGCCTCCGCACATCTTTGGCATACTTCTATATGAGTTTCATCATTACCAACAGTTTCAGAATGTGTCCAGCATCTAGCACACTTTGGTGCACTGCATGGCTGCACTAGTATTTTTATCTGACCATCTTCTGATACATAAGCTTTTTCAATACTGCCAGTAACTACTACAGCTTTTGAAACAATAAACATTTTTTCAAGTCCTTCATCTACTGTTAAGTGTTTTGCCATATCTTCACTAACAGAAATAACCACTTCTGCATCAAGTGGATGACCTATAACTTTATCTGCACGGGCAATTTCTAATGCTTTATTAACTTCTTTACGAACATTAGTGATTACACTCCATTTGTAGTCTATTTTATAATTTTCTACTTTTGGAAAAAATTCTTCAAATACAAATTCCTTTTTATCACTCCATTTTGGCATATATTCCCATATTTCATCAGCAGTAAAGCTTAAAACTGGGTTTATAATTACAGATATTTCTTTAATTAAAGTAAACATAGCAGTTTGTGCAGAGCGTCTTGCATAAGAATGATTTTTAGATGAATAAGCTCTATCTTTAATTATATCTAAATAGAATGATGATAAATCATTAATACAGAAGTTTAAAAAACCATGATAAAAACCATGGAATTGGTAAGTATTATATGAATCATATATTTTTGATTTAGTCAGCTGCCATCTGCCTAATATATTTTTATCAAGCTCCATAAGTTTATCATATTCAAGCATATCTTTATCAGGGTCAAAATCATTTAAGTTGCCTAATATATATCTTGCAGTATTACGGATTTTTCTATAACTTTCAGTAATGCGTTTAATTATATCTCCAGAAATACGCAAATCTTCAGTATAATCTTCTGCTGCAACCCACAGTCTTAATATTTCTGTGCCGTATTTATTAATAATATCCATTGGAGCAATCGTGTTGTTAAGAGATTTAGACATTTTTCTGCCATTGCCATCTACAACAAACCCATGAGTTAATACTTCATCAAATGGCGGCACCCCTCTTGTAGCTATACTTTCTAAAATAGAGCTTTGAAACCAGCCTCTATGCTGGTCAGTCCCTTCTAAATACATATTAGCTCGTTTACCAAGTTCTGGGCGTTTTTCACATACTGCCGCATGACTTGTTCCTGAATCAAACCATACATCAAGAATATCTTTTTCTTTTTTTAGATGAGTAGAGCCGCATTTAGGGCATTTACCTATACCATTTAAGAAAAATGCTTCATCATGTTCAAACCATGCATCAGCACCTTCTTTTTCAAATGCTTCTACTGTTGTTTTTTCTATTTCATCATTAAATATTATTTCACCGCAGTCATGGCATGTGATAAATGCAATAGGAACACCCCATAATCTTTGACGAGAAATACACCAGTCAGGGCGGTTTTCAACCATAGACTGAATTCTATTCTGTCCCCATGATGGTATCCATTTAACTTTATTTTTGATAGCATCAAGAGTGCGTTCTCTTAAACCATTTTCACTCATAGAAATAAACCATTGTGGAGTTGCACGGAAAATAACTGGTTCCTTACATCTCCAGCAGTGTGGATAAGAGTGAGATATATCATTTTGAGCAAGCAGTGAGCCGTGTTCCTGCATATATTCAACTATTTCTTTATTTGCTTTATCAATACGCATTCCATCAAATATACCAACATTTCTTAATATACCATTGTCATCAACTGGAGATAATATATCCAAGTTATAACGAAGTCCTGTTTCATAGTCGTCCTGTCCATGTCCTGGTGCAGTATGAACAAGACCAGTTCCTGCATCAAGAGTAACATAGTCAGCTAAAACTATTATAGAGTTTCTTTCATAAAATGGGTGGCGGGCATTAAGATATTCAAGCTCTGAGCCTTTAACTATTTTTACTTCATCATAGTCTGTAATTTTGAATATGCCTGCTAAATTTTCAAGCATTTCTTTTGCGACTATAATATATTCACCTGCAGATAAGTTTTTATTATCTGCTGCATTTATCTTGATAATAGAATATTCATAATCTCTATTTACAGCTATTGCTACATTGGCTGGCAGTGTCCATGGAGTAGTTGTCCATATAACTGCTGATACTGAGCCATTAATACCGATTTTATCTTTTGCTTCATCGTCAAGTGTAAATTTTACAAAAACAGATGTAGAAGTATGGTCAGCATATTCAACTTCTGCTTCAGCAAGAGCAGTTACACATGAGTGGCACCAGTAAACAGGTTTAGAGCCTTTATATACTTCACCTTTTTTATAACATTTATAGAGTTCGGCAAGAGTTGCTGCTTCATATTCAAAATCCATAGTAATATATGGTTTATCCCATACACCAAAAATACCTAATCTTTTGAAATCAGTTCTTTGTATATCTATATATTTGCCAGCATAGTTTCTGCACACTTTACGGATTTGTGCAACAGTCATATCTTTTTTCTTTTCGCCTAATTCTTGGTCAACTTTTAATTCAATTGGAAGACCGTGACAGTCCCAGCCAGGAATATAAGGCGATTTAAAACCCTGACCAGTTTTAATTTTAATAATAAAATCTTTTAATATTTTATTTAAAGCAGTTCCTATATGAATATTACCATTAGCATAAGGAGGACCGTCATGTAGAATGTATTCAGGACATTCTGCTCTTGACTGCTGTATTTTATTATATACATTATTTTCTTCCCATTTCTGTAGTCTTTTAGGCTCCTGTTCAGCAAGATTTGCTTTCATAGGGAACTCTGTTTTAGGTAAATTAAGAGTATTTTTGTAATCTGTCATTATTATGTTCTCCTTAAAATAATAGCAAAAGGTAAATTCATAGAAATATACTATTATCACATTATCATATCATAATCAAGTTTTTTTGTAGGGTTAAAAAGTATCTGTTGTAGTTAATGTGCCAGCTGCAACCCAGTATATAAAATGTCTAATTTCACATATAATAGTTAAAAACAGACAGTGTGCAGTGCCTGCACAAATGGAGTTAAAAGTGTTATATAATAAAAGCCTTATTGGAAGTGAAAAGAATATGGCAGTATTAATGCTAAATATTGCAGGTATGATGGGATATATAAAGAGTTTGGAAGCAAGCATTAGATATTTTGAGAGTTCAGATTCTTCGTGAACTTATCCAAAAAATTTGTACAATCCATGTAAGGATCTTATATGGTAAGAAAATACAGCTATGAATTTAAGAAGTTTATAGTAACAGTTTTAGAAAGCGGTATAATGAGTGCATGTGAACTATCAAGATGCTTAAAAATACATAAAGTAGTTATATGCAGAATATATAATAAATATAAGTGTTTAGGAGCGGAAGGCTTAAAATATACATACACTTGCAAAAAACATACTATTGAATTTAAAATACAAGTGTTAAAGTATAAGTTAGAAAATAATTTAACTTATAAACAGACAGCATTACACTTTAATATTCCACTATATACAGCAATATATGACTGGAACAAGTTTTGCAGTAAGTTTATTGGAGATAATATGTCAAATAAGAAATCCCAAATAGTAAAAGGACTAAACACTCAAAAGTTATTGATATTAAAATCAATAAAGTAGAGGCGAGTGAAGAAGTAAGACAATTAAAAGAGAGGATATCAGAACTGGAAAATGAGCTTTATTACCAGTCAGCATTGACTGCATATTAAAAAACACTGGAAGCCTTAATGCACGATAAGCAGCAGAAAGTTCCACTTATATCAGGCTAATCAATTTAGAAAGTTATTAAAGGAAAATAATATAGAGCAGAGTATGTCAAGGCATGGCAAATGCTATGATAATGCTGTTATGGAAAATTTCTTTGCTACTTTAAAAATGCGAATTTGTTTATATAAACAAATTTGAAAATACTGAACAGTTTAAAAATATGCTTGAAAAATACATTTATTTTTAAAATAATAATAGAATAAAGGATAATGAACTTACTCCTTAGCAGGATAATAAATTTATCAAAGTGCCTTATGACAATATTTACG